>JBILSK010000104.1:0-6594 GCA_044372165.1 Burkholderiaceae bacterium
TGCCGTGCAACCGCCCGCCTGCGGCAGGCTCTGCACGGGCCCGTCTTGCTCGCGCAAGCATGCGCTCGCCGTGATCTGGGCGTCCCGGGCAGTGCCCGGTCCTGCCGTGCAACCGCCCGCCTGCGGCAGGCTCTGCACGGGCCCGGATCACTCAAGTTCCAGCAGCGTCAGGATGGTGGCGGCGATTTCCTCGATGGACTTCACCGTCGAGGACAACCAGGGGATGGCTTCGCGCTTCATCAGCGCCTCCGCCTCGTTCACCTCCATGCGGCAGTTTTCCAGCGACGCGTAGCGGCTGCCGGGCCGGCGTTCGTTGCGCACTTCGGCCAGTCGCTCGGGCGAGATGGTCAGGCCGAACAGCTTGCTCTTGTAGCCATGCAGCACCGCGGGCAGCCTGCCGCGTTCGAAGTCCTCGGGGATCAGCGGATAGTTGGCCGCCTTCACGCCGTGCTGTACCGCCAGGTACAGGCTGGTGGGCGTCTTGCCCGAGCGTGACACGCCGACCAGGATCACGTCGGCCTGGTGCAGGCCCTTGTGCAGTTGCCCATCGTCATGCGCCATCGAGAAATGGATTGCCTCGATGCGCTGCTTGTAGCGCTCGGATTCGGCCACCGCGTGAAAGCGGCCGATGGTGTGCGTGGACTTCACGCCGAATTCGGCCTCCAGCGGCCCCACGAAGCCCGCGATCATGTCCAGAAACAGGGCGTTGGCGGTCTGCACGATCGTATTGATGCGTGCATTGACCAGAGTGCTGAAGACGATGGGGCGGCGCCCATCGGCTTGGCCCTGCCGATTGATGCGCTGAACCGCTTCATCGGCTTTCTCGGGGCTGTCGATGAAGGGCAGCCGCAGCTGGCGCAGATGCAGGCCTTCGAATTGCGACAGGATCGAGTGGCCGAAGGTTTCCGCTGTGATGCCGGTGCCATCGGAGACGAAAAAGACGGTGCGATCGGCGGGGCGTTGACGCGTGTCGGGCATGCGTTTCTCTGGAGGACGGTAGGAGAACCTGTCAGGCAACCCGACCGACCGGGCGTGGCCAAGTGTCCGACGGTCCTATTGTGATCGGCACGCCACGGATCGGAGAAGTAAAATGACGCGCACTCGTAGGGTTCATGGATCGAATGCCGCCGAGTGTTGCAGCCATGCCGCTGTGGTTCGTCTGGAACCCGTCCGCCATGACTACAACGCTTGGACCTTTCGCCCGTCGGGGCATGCAAGGTTCCTCACCGATTTCCAACCCCATCAGGACTTTCCCCCATGAACGCACACGACGGACGCTACATCGTTCCGTTCGAGGACTTGCGCATGACCGACGTCGAGACGGTCGGCGGCAAGAATGCCTCGCTCGGCGAAATGATCAGCCAACTCGCACATATGGATGTTCGCGTGCCCGGTGGCTTTGCCACCACGGCCCAGGCCTTCCGCGATTTCCTCGCGCAGAGCGGGCTCACGGCCCGTATCGGCGCCGCCCTCGATGCGCTCGATGTCGAAGACGTCAAGGCGCTGGCGGCCTGCGGCGCGCAGATCCGCCAGTGGGTGATCGACGCTCCGCTACCCACCCGTCTTGAAACAGAGATAAAGCATTACTATCAAAAACTTGTCGAAGAGTCTTCAGGTGAAATCTCGGTTGCGGTGCGCTCGTCGGCCACGGCCGAAGACTTGCCCGATGCCTCGTTTGCCGGCCAGCAGGAGACCTTCCTGAACGTGGTGGGCATCGACGACGTGCTCGATCGCATCAAGCATGTCTTTGCATCGCTCTACAACGATCGGGCGATTTCCTACCGCGTCCACAAGGGCTTTGCCCACGCCGATGTCGCCTTGTCGGCCGGCGTGCAGCGCATGGTGCGCAGCGACCTCGGCGCTTCGGGCGTCATGTTCACCATCGACACCGAATCGGGTTTCCCGGATGTGGTGCTGATCACCAGCTCCTACGGACTGGGCGAGACGGTGGTGCAGGGCGCGGTGAACCCGGACGAGTTCTATGTGCACAAGCCGATGCTGGCCGCGGGCAAGTTCCCGATCATCCGACGTCAACTGGGCTCCAAGCTGATTCGCATGGAGTTCGACGATGCCGGTGTGCCGGGACGCTCGGTGCGAACCGTGGACACGCCGGTGGAATTGCGCACGCGCTATTCCCTGGCTGATGAAGAGGTCATCGAGCTGGCGCGCTATGCCACCACCATCGAGGCGCACTACCAGCGTCCGATGGACATCGAGTGGGGCCGCGACGGCAAGGACGGCAAGCTCTACATCCTGCAGGCCCGGCCGGAAACGGTGAAGTCGCAGGCCGATGGCACGCAGCTGCGCTTTCGCTTGAAGGCCACCTCCGATGTGCTGGCCAGCGGTCGCGCCATCGGCCAGAAGATCGGTGCCGGCCCGGTGCGGGTGGTGGCCGATGCCAGCGAGATGGAGCGCGTGCAGCCCGGCGATGTGCTGGTCACCGACATGACCGACCCGAACTGGGAGCCGGTGATGAAGCGGGCCTCGGCCATCGTCACCAATCGGGGCGGACGCACCTGCCATGCGGCCATCATCGCGCGCGAGCTGGGCATTCCTGCCGTGGTGGGCTGTGGCGATGCCACCGACCGCCTGAGCAATGGATCCCTGGTGACCGTGTCCTGCGCGGAAGGCGACACCGGCTACATCTACGACGGCATGCTCGAGACCGAGGTGAGCGAGATCGCCACCGGGACGCTGCCCGAGTTGTCGGTCAAGATCATGATGAACGTGGGCAATCCGCAGCTTGCCTTCGAGTTCGCGCAGTTACCTAACCAGGGCGTGGGCCTGGCGCGCCTCGAATTCATCATCAACAACAACATCGGCGTTCACCCCAAGGCCATCCTCGACTACCCGAATGTCGATCCAGACCTGAAAAAGGCGGTGGAAAGCATCGCTCGCGGCCATTCCAGCCCGCGTGCGTTCTATGTCGACAAGCTGGCCGAAGGCGTGGCAACCATCGGTGCCGCATTCTGGCCGCGCCCAGTGATCGTGCGTCTGTCCGACTTCAAATCCAACGAGTACCGCAAGTTGATTGGTGGCTCGCGCTACGAGCCCGAAGAAGAAAACCCGATGCTGGGGTTCCGTGGTGCGTCGCGCTATGTCTCGCCGGGCTTTGCCGAGTGCTTCGAGATGGAATGTCGCGCGCTCAAGCGGGTGCGCGAAGACATGGGCCTGAACAATGTCGAGGTGATGGTGCCCTTCGTGCGCACTGTCTCGGAGGCGGCGCGCGTGGTCCAGTTGCTGGCCAAGTTCGGCCTGACCCGCGGCTCGGGTGCCTCGCCTGATGGCACCGGTGGGCTGAGGTTGATCATGATGTGCGAGATCCCGTCCAACGCCATCCTCGCCGAGCAGTTCCTTGAGCACTTCGACGGCTTCTCGATCGGCTCGAACGACCTGACCCAGCTGACGCTGGGCCTGGATCGCGACTCGGGCCTGGTGGCCGAGGGCTTCGACGAGCGTGATCCGGCGGTCAAGGCCCTGCTGGCGCGAGCCATCGGGGCGTGTCGCTCGGCAGGCAAGTACGTCGGGATCTGTGGGCAGGGCCCGTCTGACCACCCCGATCTGGCGGAGTGGCTGATGGAGCAGGGCATCGAGTCGATCTCGCTCAATCCGGATACGGTGGTCGACACCTGGCGCCGGCTGGGCGGTCAGCCGAGTTGAATTGAGCTGAGCTGAGCCCTACAGCCGCACGACCTTCAGGGGCGTGCGGCTGCCCTTGCGGAAAGTGAAAATCGTGACTGCCGGTTCGCGCAAATCACCTTTTGCATCGAAGGCGATGCGCCCGGTCACGCCGCGGTAGTCGATCTTGGCCAGCTCGGGCAGCCAGGCCCGGGACTCGGCAGAGCCCGCCTTTTTCATTGCCTCGGCCATGACCATCACCGCGTCATAGCCGTACGGGGCGTTGAACTGCACGTCCTGGCCGGTCTTGTCGCGAAAGCGCGCTTGCCAGGCTTTCAAGGCGGCAGACCCCTCGTGCGCGGCGCCGCCTTCGGCGCAGATGACGCGGTCGTCGACCAGCGCATTGCCCGCCAGGCGCGCGAATTCGGCCGTGCAAATGCCGTCGCCGCCCATCAGCCGCAGATCGTCGCCCTGAGCGCGCATCTGTTGCAGCAGGGGGGCAGCGGCCGAATCCAGTCCGGCGAAAAAGACCAGGTCAGCCTTCAGGCCCTTGAAGGTGCCCACCAGTCGGGCCAGGTCTGCGTCGCTGGCGGGTGCGCGTGCCAGCGATTCACGCGCACTGATGCGACCGCCGGCTGCCTTGACCGCGCGGGCGAAGTCTTCGGCCAGGCCTTCGCCGTAGGGCGTGCGGTCATCGATCAACACGACGCTGCGCAGCTTGAGGTCTCGAACGGCATGACGCGCAAGCAGCGCACCGAGCTGGCCGTCGTGCGCCACCACCCGAAATGCCGTGCGATGCCCGCGCTGTGTGAAGGCAGCGGCGGTCGAGGCGGCGGTGATCTGCGCAATGCCGGCATCGGCATAGATGCGCGCAGCGGCCAGGCTGCTGCCGGAGGTCATGTGTCCGACGACGCCACGCACACGGGCATTGACCATGCGCACCGCCACCTCGACGGCTGCGCGTGGATCTGAGCCTTCGTCTTCGGTGACCAGCTCGAAGTGGGCGATCTGCTTGCCGAGCTTCACGCCGATGTCGTTGAGGTCGCGAATCGCGAGGCGCACGCCGAGATCGATGTCCTTGCCCATGTGTGCGGCCGGTCCGGACAGCGCGGCCACATGGCCGAGGCGTACGACCACCTGGCCCTGGGCACGGGCAGACCGGCCTGACAGCGCCAGGGGCAGGGCGGGTGCAGCGTGTGCGAGCGTGCGCAGCAGGCGGCGGCGAAAGGCGTGAGGGTGAGGCTGCATCGTCTGGCCTTGAAAAAGGGGCGAATCACGAATCCGTTGTTGACCGCGGGGAGCTCCCTTGCCATCCTACCGCCACCATGGAATTTCATTACGGGTGGTGGATCCTCGCGCTGGGTCTGGGCATTGCCGAATTGCTCACCGGCACGCTGTTCATGCTGATCGTTGCGGCCGGCTGCGCGGCGGGTGGCGCGGCGGCGTTCCTGGGGGCGCCGTTCTGGGCGCAGTGCGTGACGACCGCGCTGGTCAGCCTGGTCGGCCTCATGTGGGTGCGCCGCAACCGATCGCTCCAGGCGCCTTCCATGCCGGTCGGGCAGAATCGCGACGTGCACAGTGATGTGGGCGCCTCGGTGCAGGTCGATGCCTGGTCCGAGGACGGCCGGGCGCGAGTGAATTATCGTGGCACGCAGTGGGATGCCGTGCTTGCCCCGGGCGAATCGGCGCAGGCGGGCCGCCATTCGATTCACGCCATCGACGGCAATCTGCTGGTGCTGTCGCGTCGCTGACGGGGCTGTCGGGTCGCGGCCCGCCAGCATCCCTTCCTTTCTCTTTCTGACCGATACGGAGCAGACCATGTTCGGAAATACCCTGGTCGCGGTGATCGTGCTGCTGCTGGCCGTGATCTTCGTGATCCAGTGCCTGAAAGTGGTGCCGCAACAGCATGCGTGGATCGTCGAGCGGCTGGGCAAGTATCACCGCACGCTCACGCCCGGCTTGTCCATCATCCTGCCCTTCATCGATCGCGTCGCCTACAAGCACCTGTTGAAGGAGATCCCGATGGATGTCCCCAGCCAGGTCTGCATTACCAAGGACAACACCCAGCTGACTGTGGATGGCGTGCTGTACTTCCAGGTGACCGACCCGATGCGGGCAAGTTATGGCTCGTCCAACTTCATCGTCGCGATCACGCAGCTTGCCCAGACCACCCTGCGTTCGGTGATCGGCAAGCTCGAGCTCGACCGCACCTTCGAGGAGCGCGAGTTCATCAACAGCAGCGTGGTGTCGGCCCTCGATGAAGCCGCGACCAGCTGGGGCGTGAAGGTGCTGCGCTACGAGATCAAGGACCTTACGCCGCCGGCCGAGATCCTGCGCGCGATGCAGGCGCAAATCACCGCCGAACGCGACAAGCGCGCCTTGATTGCAGCCTCCGAGGGGCGCAAGCAGGAGCAGATCAACATTGCCACCGGCGAGCGCGAGGCCTCCATTCAGCGCTCCGAGGGCCAGAAGCAGGCCGACATCAATCAGGCCGAGGGTCAGGCTGCCGCGATCACCACGGTGGCTGCGGCCACGGCCACGGCCCTTGAGCGCGTCGCCCTTGCGGTGGAGCGGCCGGGCGGCATGAATGCGGTGAACCTGAAGATTGCCGAACAGTATGTGCAGGCTTTCGGCGCGATCGCCAAGGAAGGCAACACGCTGATCGTGCCGGCGAACCTGTCTGACCTGCCGTCGATGATTGCCAGTGCGATGAGCGTGGTGCGATCGACGGGGGCCGGTACGGCTGCGGCGAGCAGGCCGGTTGATCGGGCCTGAGGGTGGCTTGGAGGCCTGACGGCTTGAGGGGCGTGAGGGCGCAAGAGGCGTGATGGCGCAAGGGGCCTGATTCCTTGAAGGCCCGGATCGCCGGTGAGGCCCGCGCGCCTCAGGTCTTGGCGCCGCTCTTCATGATCCGCTGCTTCTCGCGCTGCCATTCGCGGTCGCGTTCGGTGGCGCGCTTGTCATGCTGTTTCTTGC
>JBILSK010000105.1:0-6573 GCA_044372165.1 Burkholderiaceae bacterium
GCTGCGGATCACAGCGCACACCCGGCCTACCTGCTGGGCGCGGCGGCTGCGACCACGCACATGAACATCTCGGCCATGGCTGACCTGACGGTCACTGCAGCGGCTCAGTCAGGGCCGCGAGCCTTTGCGCAGGCGGGGTACAGCCCGAAGGACATCGATGTCGTCGAGCTCTACGATGCCTTCACGATCAACACCCTGCTGTTTCTCGAAGACCTCGGGTTCTGTCCCAAGGGCGAGGGGGGACGCTTCGTCGAGGGCGGGCGGATCGCGCCGGGCGGCGCCTTGCCGGTCAACACCAATGGCGGCGGCTTGTCCTGCGTGCACCCGGGCATGTATGGGCTGTTCACCGTGGTCGAGGCGGTCGAGCAGCTGGCCGGGCGGGCGGGCGCGCGCCAGGTGCCGGGTGCGAGGCTCGCTCTGGCGCATGGCAACGGCGGTGTGCTGTCGAGTCAGGTGACTGCGATCCTTGGCTCGCGCGAGACGCTCTGACCGGCGTCAGGCGGGATGGGTGTGCGCGTGGGCGGGCAGGTCATCCTGCAGGTCGGCGTGCACGCAGTCCATGAAGTTGAGGTTGCGGATCGGCGTGCAGCCGGCCTCGTGAAGCAGCTTGTCGGTCAGCGTGCCGCGCCGTGCGTACAGAAAGGTGTCCTGCTGCAGGCGTGCCGGGATCCGCGGGTCGCCCCACAATACTGGGCGAAAGAAGTCGTAGGCGGAAAATCCGAAGCAGGTGAACAGTCGTGCCCAGCTCGAGGGCGCCAGCCGGTGACTGCCGCTGGTGTGGTGCGGCCGGGTGCCTGCAAAGATGACCGCGTCGGCCAGCAGGGCCAGCGATTCGATGTGCAGCGGCGCGGCTGCCGGGCGGATGGCCTGAGCGGCGTCCAGCGAGATCGCCAGATCGAAGGGACGCGCGGCATCGTTTCGGATGGGCTTGTCGAGGTCGACATGCTCGATGTCCACGCTCATCGCATCGCCGGATAGCTCGCTCTCCCGTGCCAGGTAGGCGCGCAGGTGGGTGGCGCCCCGATGCCCGAAGGCTCGCAGCCAGGTGTCATCGGTCGGTGCGAGATGAGCAACACTTGCTGGCGTCATCAGCGCGCACAGCAGATCGGCATAGCGCCGCGCGCAGTCCTGGGCGGGGCTGCTGCGCACGCCGGTCGAGCGCTGGAGGGACGAGGTGGCAAGCGACGAGGGACGGTGCATGGTGGGTCCGAGCTTCGGGCGGGATGACAAGACATCACTGTACGAAGTCGGTGTCGTGTCGCGTCACACGCAGCGATGGATGGTGTCGGCTTCGTGCCGAATGGCAGGGCACGAGGCCTTCGCACCGCCGGTCGAGCCTGTGCGTCCGCGCAGAGAGCATCATTGGGGCTGCCTCGGGGGTTTCGGGTCGAATGGCCCATCGCCGCTCAAGGAATGCTTGTTCATGCGCCAGTACAACGCCCATCGCCGCATCCTCGTTACGGGGGGCGCCGGTTTTCTCGGTTCGCATCTGATCGATCGACTGATTGCCCGCGGTGACGAGGTGATCTGCGTCGACAACCTGTTCACCGGGAGCAAGCGCAA
Organism: Burkholderiaceae bacterium; assembly: GCA_044372165.1. Taxonomy (GTDB): domain Bacteria; phylum Pseudomonadota; class Gammaproteobacteria; order Burkholderiales; family Burkholderiaceae_E; genus UBA4615. Next base: position 1,564 of record JBILSK010000105.1, read on the forward strand.
CATCGCTCATCTGCATGGCCACCCGCGCTTCGAGTTCATGCGCCATGACGTGACCTTCCCGCTGTACCTCGAGGTTGATCAGATCTTCAACCTCGCCTGTCCGGCGAGCCCCATCCACTACCAGCACGATCCGGTTCAGACCACCAAGACCAGCGTGCACGGCGCCATCAACATGCTGGGTCTGGCCAAGCGGATTCGCGCGCGCATCCTGCAGGCAAGTACCAGCGAAGTGTACGGCGACCCGTCGGTGCACCCGCAGCGCGAGCACTACTGGGGCAATGTCAATCCGATCGGCATTCGAAGCTGCTACGACGAAGGCAAGCGCTGCGCTGAAACCTTGTTCTTCGATTACCACCGCCAGCATCGTCTGGACATTCGGGTGGCTCGCATCTTCAACACCTATGGTCCCCGGATGCATCCGAACGATGGCCGGGTGGTGAGCAACTTCATTGTGCAGGCACTCAAGGGCGAGGACATCACGCTCTACGGCGACGGCTTGCAGACCCGCAGCTTCTGCTACGTGGACGACCTCATCGAGGGTCTGCTGCGCTTCATGGATCTGCCGCAGCCTGAACCGGGCGCACCCGGATTTCCTGGTCCGATGAATATCGGCAATCCGGGCGAATTCACGATCCGTGAACTCGCCGAGCGGATCATCGAACTGACCGGCAGTGCATCCCGACTCAGTTTCCGCCCCCTGCCCCAGGATGATCCGATGCAGCGTTGCCCGGACATCAGCTTGGCGCGTCAACTGCTCGATGGCTGGGCCCCAGCGGTCCGTCTTGACGAGGGCTTGCGCCGAACGATCGACTATTTCGACACGGTGCTGGCCGGGCGCAGCAGGGCGTCACAGCAGTCCCCTGCCGGGCTCGAGGCGCTCGGCCTGTCCGGTTGAAGGCTTGGCGAAGGCGTCCCTCCATGTGCTGGATCGTCAGTCCAGCCGCTGCGACGCATGGGCCGCAGCCTGCGCAAAGGGTTCGATGCCCGTCACTGTGCACGCACTGCGCGCCTTGAGCGCAGCGCCAAAGGCGCCTCGTGCGCATCCGACATCGAGAATGATGCGGGCGTCAGGGTTCACCAGCGCAAGCATCTCGGGGCGGCTCTGACCGAAGCAGCTCGATGCGCGCTCTTCAGACGTTTCAGGATTGAGTGTCGCGGTGTCGGGGGACAGGGCATGTCGGTACGCGGTTCGGTATCCTCGAAGGCCGTACTGGGCGGCCTGCGCAGCGCAGCATGGGATATCGCACCGACCGTGCAGGTGCAGTGGTCACGGTCGGTCTGCCTGAGTCAGCCCGAGGTCGATATCGACCGTGTCGAATGTCCCTTTTCAGGAGCCCTGCATGCATGCCGACCCTTCACACGCAAACCGGCCGCTGCCGCTGGTCGGTGTCAAGGTGATCGAGATCGGCCAGAACATCGCCGGTCCCTTTGCCAGTGAAATTCTCGGCCGACTCGGTGCCGAGGTGATCAAGATCGAACGGCCCGAGGGGGGGGACGATGCACGTGGCTGGGGCCCCCCCTTCTGGAAGGGCACGGCGACCACGTTTCAGGCCATGAATCAGGGCAAGAAGGGCATTGCCCTGGACCTCAAGGATCCGGAGGCGATCGCCTGGTTGAAGACCCTGATCGGTCAGTCCGATGTCCTCATCCAGAACCTGCGCCCCGGGGTGATGGACGAGATCGGCCTGGACAGCGCCACCCTGATGGCGATCAACCCCCGGCTGGTCTACACCTCGCTCTGGGCATTCGGCCACACCGGGCCGATGAAGTTCAATCCGGGCTACGAGCCGATGATCCAGGCCTTCGCCGGCATCTTCAGTGTGAATGGCACGGCGGACGGACCGCCGTCTCGGGTCGGCATGCAGATCCTGGACCTGGGGACCGGCGTCTGGGCTGCGCTCGGGACACTGGCTGCCTTGTTCCAGCGGCACCAGACCGGCAAGGGCTGCGTGGTGGATGCCTCGCTGCTCGAGACAGCTCTGGGGTGGCTCAGTGTCCTGATGGCCGGCTACAGCGCCAGCGGCGAGCAGCCACCGCGCCATCGCACCGGCAATCCTCGGGTCGTGGTGTTTCAGGCCTTTGATGCCTGCGACGGCGAGATCGTCGTGGCGGCAGCCAACGACCGGCTGTTTGCCAAGCTGGTTCGCGAGCTGGGACGGCCTGAATGGGCGACCGACCCGCGGTTTGCCACCAATGCGTTGCGGGTGGCCAACAAGCCTGCGCTGTTGCCCGAGATGTCCGCGATCTTCGCCCAGAAGAGCGTCGAGCACTGGGTGGAGCGGCTCGAGGCGGTCGGTGTCCCGTGTTCCCCGATTCATGACTTCGAGCAGATCCGCGCGCAACCGCAGACCCAGGCGCTGGGGATTCTGCAAACGATTCCCGGTGTGGACCTGACCGTCGTGGGCCTGCCGCTGTCCTTTGACGGCGTGCGCCCGCCCGTCGGTCACGCCGCCCCGGCACTGGGCGAGCATTCCGAGCAGCTCGGCGCGCCCGCGCCGAAACCATCGGCCAGCCCCGTGCGCAGCTGACGCCCGATACACGGAGACACGACCATGATCATCGATGTGCATGGGCACTTCACCACGACACCGCCGCAGGTAGCCGATTTTCGCAAGCGGCAGGTGGCGCATTTCGAGCGTACCGGCCAGGCGTTGAGCGAGGCGCCACCCGCCGTCAGCGACGACGAGATACGGGCCGGGATCGAACCCAATCAGCTGAAGAAGATGAACGACCGCGGGATCGATCTCACGATCTTTTCGCCCCGCGCAGTCGGCATGGATCATCACACCTGTGACGAAGCCAGCAACGTGGTGTGGGCGCGCTATTCGAACGATCTGGTGCATCGTGCCTGCAAGCTCTATCCCGATCGCCTGGTGCCGGCCTGCCAGCTGCCCCAGGCGGTGGGTCGACCGCCGCGCGAGGCTGTCTTTGCCGAGCTCGATCGTTGCGTCGGCGAGCTCGGCTTCATTGCGGCCAACCTGAATCCTGACCCCAGTGGCGGCCGCTGGAGCGATCCGCCGCTGTGGGACAAGGACTGGTGGTATCCGCTTTACGAGAAGCTCACCGAGCTGGACATTCCGGTCATGATCCATGTGAGCGGATCCTGCAATCCGCATTTCCATGCGACCGGCGCGCATTACCTCAATGGCGACACCACGGCCTTCATGCAGTGCCTGACCTCGGGGCTGTTCAAGGACTTCCCGTCCTTGCGCTTCGTGATTCCTCATGGGGGCGGTGCCGTGCCCTATCACTGGGGACGCTACCGCGGCCTGGCGCAGGACATGGGCCTGCCGGTGCTGGAAGAGTCGGTCCTGGGCAACGTGTTCTTCGATACCTGTGTCTATCACCAGCCTGGGATCGATCTGCTGCTGAGCGTCGTGCCGACCCGGAACATCCTGTTCGCCTCGGAGACGGTCGGCGCCGTCCAGGGCGTCGACCCGCGTACCGGCCACGCCTATGACGACACGCGTCGCTACATCGACGCCTCGCTCGCTGCGCAGCCCGAGCAGAAGCAGGCCATCTTTTCGAACAACACCCTTGGCGTGTATCCGCGCCTCAGGGCCCATCCCGCCTGTCGCGCCTGCGCGTGACTCACGCTGACCCAGGAACCCGCATGATCGGATTTCGAATCTTCCAGCGGCGTCGTGCCGTCTCCGCAGCGCTCGCTGCCCGTTTCCTGAATGTACCGGTGGCCAATGTGAGCGACTGCATGTCGCGGATGACCGCCGCCGGCGCGCGTCTGCGCCCCATGCATTCCGGGCGCTCGATGAGCGGCCCGGCGCTGACCGTCAAGACGCGCCCAGGGGACAACCTGATGATCCACAAGGCGCTGCACATGGCCGCGCCGGGTGACATCCTGGTGGTCGATGGCGGCGCAGACCTGAGCAATGCGTTGATCGGCGAGATCATGGTGGCCACTGCCCTGTCTCGCAAGCTGGGCGGCTTTGTCATGAATGGCGCGATTCGGGACGCGGCGGCGCTGCGCGCCGGCGACTTTCCGGTATTCGCGGCAGGCGTCACGCACCGTGGTCCCTACAAGGATGGTCCGGGCGAGATCAACGTGCCCGTGGCCATCGATGGCATGGTGATCGAACCAGGCGATCTGGTGATCGGCGACGATGACGGAGTGCTCTGCGTGCCGTTCGACGATGCCGAAGCCGTCCTCGACGCTGCCTTGAAGAAGAGCCAGGCCGAAGCGGTGATGATGGCGGCCATCGCCGCGGGAAAGCACGACACCGCATGGATCGACGCCGCGCTGGCGCGCTTGGGCTGCGAGATCGAGCCTGAGCGCTGAGGCCTGTCGTCACGCCCCGACCTGCTCAGGGGCGTAGGTCGATGCGTCCTGGGCGGGCGGCGCTCAGCGCGAGGCCAGCGTCAGGGCATCGATGACCCGCGCTTGCTGGTCGGCCGTGATCTGCGGCCACATGGGCAGACTCAGGATGCTGCCGGCGAGGGCATCGGCCAGCGGCAGTGATGCCTCGGCGAGGCCCTGTCCGGCATAGGCGCCCTGTCGATGCGGCGGGATGGGGTAGTGGACGGCCGTCTGCACGCCCAGCTCGAGCAGGCGTGCGGCCAGCCGATCCCGGTCCTGCACGCGAATGACATAGAGGTGCCACACCGGATCGGCCCACTGCGGCACCGCGGGGCACTCGATGCCCAGGGGCGCGAGCGCGCGGGTGTAGCGCTCGGCCGCTGCCGCGCGCTTCGCATTCCAGTCATCGAGCAGGGGCAGCTTGGCGGCGAGAACCGCTGCCTGAAGGTCGTCCAGGCGCGAGTTCACCCCAGCAATCTCGTTGTGGTACTTCACCCGAGATCCATAGTTGCGCAGCAGTCGCACGCGTTGTGCGAGGCTGTCATCGTTGGTGACCACGGCACCGCCATCACCCAGTGCACCCAGGTTCTTGGTCGGGTAGAAGCTGAAGCCGGCAGCATCCGACAGCACGCCCGTCCGTTCGCCGCGATAACGCGCGCCATGGGCCTGGGCCGCGTCCTCGATCACGCGCAGGCCAT
>JBILSK010000106.1:0-6564 GCA_044372165.1 Burkholderiaceae bacterium
AGCTGATCGTTGAGCGGGTTGATGTTCTGCAGGGCCATGCGTATCTCCGTCGGTGTGGTCGCAGTACACGCGAGGCGGGCGCCAGACGTCAAGTCAGGGCCTGTTCTGGCGATATCGCGGGCGCGCACGGGGTCTGTTCGATCGTGGCATCCTGTGTCCATGTCAGCTCGTGCGCGAAGCTCATCGTCGGGCGCGTCCGAGGTCGCGGCGCTACGCCTGCCGGCCTGGCTCAGTGGCGAGCCGGGTCGCTGGATCGTGCAGGTCCATGCCCAGCCGGGCGGCCGGCGCGGCGAAGTGCTCGGGCCGCATGGCGATGCCTTGAAGGTTCGTATTGCAGCCCCGCCGATCGAAGGCCGGGCCAATGAGGCGCTGCTGAAATGGCTGGCGCAGCAGTTCGGTGCGAACGCACGAGACCTTGAATTGCTGACCGGCGCGAGCGGTCGTGCCAAGCGGGTACTGCTGCGCCTCGAGGTGTCCGCCGAGCAGGTACAGGTCGCGCTGCAGCCTGCTGCCGCGGATTCCGGACCGCTGCGCTGAGGGCGCCTGCAAACGCTGGTGGTAGGCTCGCGGCAGCTTGAATCGAGGCAGGCCCCAACTGGGATGACCCGGAGGGCGGCCTGACCCACACGGAGACTTCGATGCGCTTGATGAAGAGGGTTCGCGTACTCGGTGCGCTGGCACTGGGCCTGGCTGCGGTGCTCGGGGCAGGCGGCGCCCAGGCGCAGTCGGCGGGGGCTTCGGCCTATCCGTCCAAACCCATACGCGTGGTGCTGCCCTACGCGCCGGGGGGGGCCACCGACATCATGGCCCGCACGGTCGCGCAGAAGCTGACCGAAATCCTCGGGCAACAGGTGCTGGTCGACAACAAGCCTGGCGCCAACTCGAACATCGGCACCGAGATGGTCGCCAAGGCCGCCCCGGATGGCTACACGCTGCTGTTCACCAATGACGCGACCTTCGTGCTCAATCCGGCGCTGTTCGCCTCGCTGCCCTACAACGTCTCGCGCGACTTCGTGCCGGTGGCCACGGTGGCCTACCTGAACCTGTCGATGACGGTGTCGTCCAGCCTGCCTGCCAACAGCTTCAAGGAACTGGTGGCCTGGACCCGCGCGCGCTCCGGGTCGATCAGCTACGGCTCCTACGGCGTGGGCAGTCAGGCCCATCTGATGGGCGAGATGTACAAGAAGCTCACCGGCACGGACATCGTGCATGTGCCCTACAAGGGCTCTGCGCCGGCGGTGGCCGATGTGATCGGCGGTCAGGTCGTGTTCACCTTTCCGGCCATTCCGACCATCCAGGGCTTCCTGAAGTCAGGTCGGGTGAAAGTGCTGGCGATTTCCGGCGACAAGCGCTCGCCCTTGCTGCCGGATGTGCCGACCTTCTCCGAGCTCGGTTTCAAGGACATGGACATCGGCGCCTGGTATGCCTTTCTTGCCCCGACCGGCACGCCGCGCGAGGTGGTCAACAAGCTCAACGCGGCAGTCGCCACGATGCTGGGCAACAAGGAGTTCGTCGAGCAGAGTCTGATCGCCCAGGGCATGGTGCCGATGCAGATGACGCCCGAGCAGATGACCGCTCACATGAAGAGCGAAAGCGAGCGCATGAGCCGCATCGTGCGGATCTCGGGCGCCAAAGTCGAATGACAGTTTCCAGGAGAACACGCGCATGACCCACGATCCGAGTTCCGCGTCCCGCCGTACCCTGCTGGGTGCGTCATTGGCGGCATTGGCCGCCACTGCAGCGCCTGCTGCCCGGGCGCAATCTTTCCCGAACAAGCCGATCCGGCTGATCACCGGTTTTCCCGCCGGCAGCGCGACTGATGGCATCTGCCGCGCGATCGCCGAGCCGATGCGCGCGAAGCTTGGCCAGCCGGTGGTGGTCGAAAACCGGGCCGGCGCCAATGGCGCGCTGGGGGCCAGCGAAGTGGCCCGCGCGGCCCCCGACGGTTACACCCTGCTGGTGACCAACTCCAGCAGCATCACGGTCAATCCGCAGGTCTATCGCAAGCTTCCTTATCAGCCCGAGCGTGATTTCATTCCGATCACCATGGCGATCTCGGCGCCCTTCATCATGACGATCAACCCGCAGAACGAACGACTGGCGGGCGTCAATTCGGTGGCCGATCTGGTGGCGCTGGCCAAGTCCCGGCCGGGTCAGCTCACCTATGGTTCGGGTGGCCCGGGCAATCTGGCCCACCTGGGCTTCGAGATGATCAACAATCGCGCGGGCATCAAGACGAACCATGTGCCCTACAAGAGCGGCGTCAATGCGCAGCTGGGCGTGATCGGCAAGGAGATCGACGTGCTGCTCGACACGCCGGTGACCGTGCCCAACGTGAAGTCCGGCAAGCTCAAGGCACTGTGCGTGACCACCGCGACACGCTGGCGCGATCTGCCCGACGTGCCGACCATGGCCGAGGCCGGTTACCCGGATTTCGACGTGTCGTTCTGGTTGGGCGTGTTTGCACCGGCGGGGACCCCGGCGCCCATCGTGGCGGCGCTGTATGACGCGATTCGCGCCACACGGGACGATGCAGCCGGCCTGGCGGGGTTGCAGCGCCAGGGCACGGTCGAGCTGACCGATCCCAAGGTCTTTGCCAGCCGCATCAAGGCCGAAACCGCCTTGTGGGGCGAGGTCATCCGGCGCGAGAACATCCAGCTGGATTGAGCAGATTCCCTGAAGGACTCGAATGGGCACGCTGCGGACTCTGCTCGCCATAGCGGTCGTCTTCGCGCACACCTGGGGATTCATGTTCACGGGCGGCCAGAACGCCGTCCAGCTGTTCTACATGATCTCCGGGTTTCTCATCTCCTTCGTGCTCGTCGAACGCCAGGCGTATCCGCGGCTGCGGGACTTCTACATCAACCGCTATCTGCGGCTCTATCCGATCTACCTGGTGGTCGCGCTGCTCACGCTGCTGTGCTTCGCGATCGCCTGGGTGCTGGGCCAGGACATCGCGTTCTTCAAGGTCTGGAACGAGGCTCCGCTGGCGGCACAGGGGCTGCTGATCGTCGCCCACGCCATCCTGTTTCTGCAGGATTGGGTGATGTTTGCTGCCGTGCAGGGCGCACAGCTGGTGTTCGCCAGCGATTTTCGCCAGAGCGAGGTGGTGCTCCATCTGGGTCTGCTGGTGCCGCAGGCCTGGACGCTCGGGGTCGAGCTGAGCTTCTATCTGATCGCGCCCTTCATCCTCAAGCGTCGCGGGCTGCTGATCATCCTGCTGGGGCTGTCGGTCTGCCTGCGGCTTTACCTGTGGCACATCGGGCTGGGCCGGATCGATCCCTGGACCTATCGCTTCTTTCCGACCGAGCTTGCGCTGTTCGTGGCGGGAGCGCTGTCTCATCAGCTGCTGTTGCCGCTGTGGCAGCGCCGCTTCACGACCCCACGCCTTGACCGCCTGGCGGTGGGCGCGACGGCCATTCTGGTTCTCATCACGCTGCTTTACTGGCGAGTGCCGCTCGCAGACCCGCTGAAGTCGCTGCTGCTGCTGGGCGTCTTTTTCATCCTGATGCCGCTGGCCTTTCTCTTCCAGTCAACGCATGCCTGGGACCGTTGGATAGGCGAGCTGAGCTATCCGATCTACATCGGTCACATGCTGGTGGTCTACCTGGTCACCCGCGGAGAAGGGCAGGCTGACGCGTCGTTCGGTGCTGTGGCCAGCCTCGGCATCGTGGTGCTGTCGATCGGCCTGGCCATCCTGCTGAACATCTGGGTGGGCCGACCGATGGAATCTCTGCGGAATCGCCATCGGTCGGGTGCGCCCGGCTGAGCGGCCGGGCGCGGTGCTTACAGGCCGATCTGTCCGCCGTCAGTGCGGCTGACCACCACCGTGGCCGAGCGCGGACGCTTGGTCGAAGCGGTGCCACTCTGGTTGTCCGGCCAGGCGCTGGTCGGCTTGGCCAGTGTGCCGTTCTCGCCCGGGTGCTGTATGCAGAGAATCAGCGAGCGGCCATCCGGCGTGACAATCACGCCGGTGACCTCGCAGTCCTTCGGTCCGACCAGGAAGCGGCGCACCAGGGCGTCGGTTGCGTTGGCGCCCTTGATGGTCGCGGTGCCACCGGCTGCCGTGGCCTTGCCGCCATCACCGACCTTGCCCGGCACGGCGGCCAGCATCATGCAGTTGGTGACGTCGGTGTAGGCGCCGTCGTCGGTTTGTATCCACAGCAGGCCGCGGTCATCGAAGTACAGGCCATCGGGGCTGGAGAAGTCGTTCACCGTGGTCAGACCCGACAGGTTCACATCGGCCGCTGCGCCCGATTCGGCGCCAAACAGGTAGATGTCCCAGGTGAAGGCACCGCCCGTGCCTTCGCGCCAGCGGATGATGTGACCGTTCACGTTGCCGCTGTTGGTCCGGGTGCTGCCGTCGGCGTTGGTGAAGGTGTCGGTGTAGAAGCGCGGGTTGGCGGCGTCCGGCTTGAGCTGCGAACCGGTTGGGGTGGCGGACGGAGCGACCCGGTTGCTGTTGTTGGTGAGGGTCATGTAGGCCTCACCGTTCAAGGGGTTCACGCCGCCCCACTCCGGACGGTCCATCTTGGTCGCACCGACCGCATCGGCGGCCAGACGGACATTGATCAGCACGTCGGCCTGATCGGCGAAGGCGTAGGTCGCATTGCTGGCGGTCAGGCCGTTCTTGCCGAACGTGAGTTCGATCCAGCTGCCGGTGCCATCCGCATTGAACTTGGCCACGTAGAGGATGCCGTCGTCCAGATACTTGCTGCCGGCGGCCAGGCCACCATTCACATCAGACGCGCTCCACAGGGCCTTGGAGACGTACTTGTAGATGTACTCGTTGCGGGCATCGTCGCCGGAGTAGAACACGATCGGCTGGCCGACCACGGCCGGGGCGGGCCAGGCGCCTTCGTGGTTGAAGCGACCCAGGGTGCTGCGCTTGACCGGCACCGAGCTCGGGTTGAAGGGGTCGATCTCGACCACCCAGCCGAAGGTGTTGGTGATGTTGCGGTAGTCGGCCGAGGCGCTCGCTCCGGTCACCGATGAGGTCCAGCGCGCGTAGAGATCGTCGGCGCCGGCGGTGTCCCAGAAATAGGGGCTCTTGCGGTTTTCCGTGAGGCCGTATCGGTTGAGCGCAACCACTTCCCTGGCGGTGCGCTTGGCATTGTCGCCGGCTGCACGCGAGATCACATTGAGGAAGTTCTCCTCGCAGGTCAGATAGGTGCCCCAGGGCGTGTAGCCATTGGCGCAGTTGTTGTTGGTGCCGCGCGTCCTGGTGCCGTCGGTCGAGAATTTCGTGACCAGTTGCGCGCTGCCCTTGGCCGGACCGGAGAAGCTCATCTCGGTGGCCGAGGTGATGCGCCGATTGAACTTCGAGCCTCGCACCATCTTCATGTCGGCGCCGGTGCCCCGGACCACCTCGACGATGCTCACGCCGTGGGCGTTGATTTCCTTGTTGACCTCGCTGGCCACGCGCGTGGCGCCGGCCGTGATGCCGTTCGGGTGCAGGCTGTAGGGTTGGGTCACATACTCGTGGTTCACGCACAGCAAGCCACGATCGGAGCGGCTGGGCTGGAAGGTGCCGGCGTCGGACAGGCCGAAGTAGTACAGACCGTCATGGCCGTCGCCGATGCGACGCTCGTAGGACTCGGCGGTCTCCGAGCCATTATCGGCCCAGGGCGCATCGGTCAGGGTCAGCGGATCGCCCAGGGCGTGCAGGATGCTCACCTGGTAGCCGGACGGGACCGTCACCAGGTCCTTGGTGCTCTTGGCCACCGGATTGAAGCCCAGCGTCAGGGGCACGACCGCGTCGTCGCTGCCGCCACAGGCGGTGAGGGCGCTGGTGCCGAGCACCGAGGCGGCGGCCACGCTGATGCCGCCGCGCAGGGCCTGGCGACGGGTCATGCGGATCGAGACCAGTTCTTCCAGATGCAGGTTGGTCGAGTCGTTGACGATGGCGTTGTCGTCGTAGCTGTTCGGCTTTTCCATGAGGTGCAGGCTCGCGTGTGGAGGAATCGGGCGGTGGCGCATCGCAGGCACATCGCTGCGCATGACCACCGGGACCCGTGCACCTTAGGCAAGCAATATGGCGGCGCTCTGACAGTTCGATGTCAGAACGAAGTCAGCACCGTTCAGCCTTCGCCGAGGCTGCTCCGACCTCAACGACCGATCAAGGCCTGCGCGGTCCGCGCCTCGTTGTCCGCATAGGCCGCCATGGCCGCGCTGCCGTCGAGCTCGCGGTCGGGTTCCAGTCCGTCACCGATGCGCAGCATGGCGAGGCAGAACCAGGCGAGACCCGCCCGGGCAGGCTGGATGCGCCGCTCGTACGACACGGCTTCGCTCCACTCGCGACGCAGCAGGCGATGAGGGGCGTCGGTGTCCACGCACATCGGGCGACCCAGGCCGATGACCTCGAGCTCGCCCGCAGCCAGGGCTTCGTCCATCGCCGCCCGACTGCGAAAACCGCCGGTGACCATCACCGGCATCCTGGCCGCACTGCGAACCGATTTCGCGTACTCGAGGAAGTAGGCCTCGCGCTGGCGCGTGGAGTCGGCCACCGGCCGCTCGGCATCGGTCCCCTGGCCCTTGGCGCCCATCATGCTGGGCACTTCATAG
>JBILSK010000230.1:0-4480 GCA_044372165.1 Burkholderiaceae bacterium
CGCTTCCCTGGATGGCCCAGCCGATCGCGGCCACCGTGGCGCCGAACGCAAGCTGCCAGGCCGTCGCCGGAACGGGTGCCATCGACAGCGGATGGCGCTTCAGAAACACCGTGCCCGCCGCCCAGCTGAGGCTGGCGCCCAACGCATAGAGGATGCCCAGGGTCGAGGCGCCTGACGCCCACAGGGGCGCGGCAAGCAGCGCCAGGCCGATCACGGCCAGCCCCACCGAGCACCAGCGACGCCTGTCAGGCCGCTCGCCCACGACCGCCCAGGCGAGCAGCACCACCCACACCGGCATTGCATAGGTAACGATGGTGGCGCGAGCGGTCGAGCCCGACAGCTGGGCGAAGGCCGTGCACAGGTTGAAGCCGACGATGGAAAACATCGCCGAGATCATCAGTCGGCCACGCAGGGGCGCCGGGACGGCCAGCGACTGACCGCGTGCGCGCGACAAGGCAAAGAGCAGCAGGGCGCCGATTCCCAGCCCGATGGCACGCATCTGCCAGACCGACCACCAGGCCAGCAGCACCCGCACGGTGGGCCAGTTCAAGCCCCACAGAATGGCCAGCAGGGGGACGGCGAGTGTGGCCGCACCTGCGCGCGCAGCGTTCATGTCAATCCAGGTTGGAGGCAATCCGCGATTATCCGGCCATGCGATCCACTCGATGGGCCAAAGGCGTGATCCCTCACCTGCTGCACTCACCGGAACAAGGTAAGGTTTCGCCATGACGACGAACACCCTGCGTCCATGACGTCCCTCATCCAGCTCCATATTGGCAACAAGAACTACTCCTCCTGGTCCATGCGACCCTGGGTCCTGATGCGCCAGCTGGGCATCGGATTCGAGGAAGTGATGGTCCGGTTCGACGGCTTCGGCCCCGACTCCACCTTCAAGCGCGCCGCACTGAACCTCAATCCGCTGGGCAAGGTGCCCGTGCTCAATGACGACGGCCTGGTGATCTGGGACACGCTGGCGATCACCGAATACCTCGCCGAGCGCTTTCCCGGTGCCGGCGTCTGGCCGCGCGATCGGCGCCTGCGCGCCCGCGCTCGCAGCCTGTGCGCCGACATGCACGCGGGGTTCTCTGCATTGCGCACCCACTGCCCGATGAACATCGAGGCCGATCTGCGTGAGGCGGGCCAATCGATCTGGGCGCAGCACGAGGCCGTGCGCACCGATGTGCAGCTGATCTGCCGCATGTTCGAGGAGCGGCTGGATGCCACCGGCAAGGAACGCATGCTGATGGGCGAGTTCTGCGCGCTCGATGCGTACTACGCACCGGTGGTGATGCGACTGCACACCTACCAGCTGCCGGTGTCGACCCGCATTCAGGCCTACATGGAGCGGGTGCGCGACACACCCGGCGTGCGCGCATGGATCGACGAGGCGCTGGCCGAGCAGGATTTCCTGCCCTTCGAAGAACCGTATCGGAGCGGCCGCTGATGATGCGCACCCGTCGATTCATCCAGTGCGACGTCTTCAGTCCCACGCCCTTGCAGGGCAATGGCCTGGCGGTGGTGGTCGATGCAGACGGCCTGGACACCGCGGCCATGCAGCGCTTTGCGGCCTGGACCAATCTGGCCGAGACCACCTTCCTGCTGCCGCCCACCGACCCATCGGCCGATTACCGCGTGCGCATCTTCACGCCGCGTCGCGAGATGCCCTTTGCCGGCCATCCGACCCTGGGCAGCTGCATGAGCTGGCTGCATGCGGGCGGTGTGCCGCGTGAGCCCGGGCTGGTACGACAGCAGTGCGAGCTGGGTATCGTGCCGGTGGATGTGCGCACGGCCAACCAGCCCGCCTTCAATGCACCGGCCACGCGCATCGCCGCGCTGCCCACCGAGCGCCGCGATGCGCTCATCGCAGCACTGGGCCTGTCGCCCGATCACATCGTGCAGACCGCGCTGCTGGAAAACGGCCCGGTGTGGCAAGTTTTCGAGCTGGACTCGGCCGCCGCCGTCCTGGCGGCCGATTCATCGCGAGTGAGCTGGGCCGACTTTGGTTCGATCGGCCTGATCGGCCCACAACCTGCAGGCGCGCAGACCGACTGGGAGGTGCGCATGCTGGCGCCGTCCAGCGGCATGAGCGAAGACCCGATCACCGGTTCGCTCAATGCGGCACTGGCGCGCTGGATGCGCGCACAGGGGCGCCTGGCTCATGCGACGACCGTGGCACAAGGCACGGTCATCGCGCGTCAGGGGCGCGTCAGCATTCGGCCGGGTGAGAACGACTCGATCTGGATAGGCGGCGCGGTGCACATCGTGATCGAGGGCACCGTGCAACTGTAGCGAGGCTGCGCGCCATCCGCGCATGCAGCGCGGGTCGCGCGCGGGCCGTCGCCGCTCAGAATGCCGGCAGCGCGACGAAGTCGGTCTCGTTCGTGCCGGCCGCGCTGTTCTTCGGATGGAAGACCTTGGCCGAGCCGCGGTACTGGGTCTTGGCACCCTCGACCACAAACTCGCAGAAGAACGGTGCCCCGTCCGGGTGACCATCGACAAACTTGTCGGTGGTGTGGCGCGGCGCAAGTGTCACCACACCCGTCTCGGCAATCACCTTGCCCTGGCTCACGATGCGCACCTCGACCTTGCGTGCGCGCGCACCCACATTGGTGAGATTGCAGGCAAAGCGGTCAGGGGCCACGGCCCACAGGGTGCCGGTGTACAGGGTTTCAGCCGCGAGGGCGGCAAACGGGAAGCTGAGCGCGCACGCCGCAGCCATCAGGTGACGAACTTTCATGGGTCGACTCCACAGGGCACGAGCCCTGATTATCCGGTGGCCGAGACGATGGGCCGTGATCTGGAACAAAGGGCGGCACAGGCTGTCGATGCCGCGGCCCACCGCATCCGCTGCGCCCGGATCACGGCAGATCCTGCGGTATGCTTGACCGGTTAAAGGGCCTTGCGGCCCGATCACGACACACACACGCACCCACACTGGGAGGAGCTTGCACATGGCAGCCATCAATCCGGTCACCGACCTGTCCACGGTCGGCAAGGTCTCGGTCATCACCCTCAATTCGCCGCCGGTCAACGCGCTGTCGGCCAATGTGCGCGACGGCCTCTTCGAAGCCTTCAAGCAGGCCTCGGCGGATCCGGCCACCAATGCCATCGTGCTGATCTGCGACGGCCGCACTTTCATCGCCGGCGCCGACATCTCCGAATTCGGCAACGCGCCCAAGGGCGCGAGCCTCTTCGAGGTGCAGAACCAGATCGAGAACGCCAGCAAGCCGGTGATTGGTGCCATTCACGGCACCGCCCTTGGTGGCGGCCTGGAAGTGGCGCTGTGCTGCCACTATCGTGTGGCCGTGCCCTCGGCCAAGTGCGGCCTGCCCGAAGTGCACCTGGGCTTGCTGCCGGGCGCAGGCGGCACGCAACGTCTGCCGCGCATCGTCGGTGTCGAGCAGGCGCTCGAGATGGTCACCAGCGGCACGCACCTGCCCGCCAAGCAGTGCCTGGCCGTGGGCCTGGTCGACGAGCTCGCCGAAGAGGGCAAGCTGCGCGAAACCGCGATCGCCTTTGCCGAGCGCGTGGTTGCCGAGAAGCGCCCGCTGCGCAAGGTGCGCGACTCCAACGAGAAGGTCGAGGCCTTCCGTGGCAAGCCGGACGTCTTTGCTGAATTCCGCAAGAAGAATGCCCGCCGGTTCCGCGGCTTCAAGGCCCCGGAGAGCAACATCAAGTGCATCGAGGCAGCGGTCAACCTGCCCTTCGATGAAGGCCTGAAGGAAGAGCGGCGCCTGTTCACCGAGCTGATGACCGGCCCGCAGTCGGCCGCCCAGCGCTACTCCTTCTTTGCCGAGCGCGAAGTCTGGAAAATTCCGGATGTGCCGGCCGACACCCCGATCATCCCGGTGAAAACCGTGGGCATCATCGGCGCCGGCACCATGGGTGGCGGCATCGCGATGAACTTCATCAACGCCGGCTTCCCGGTGATCATCGTCGAGACCACGCAGGAAGCGCTGGACCGCGGCATCAAGGTGGTGCGGGCCAACTACGAGCGCAGCGCCAAGAACGGCCGCTTCACCATGGAGCAGGTCGAGCAGCGCATGGCACTGCTCACGCCCACCACCCGCCTGGAAGACATTGCCAATGTCGACCTGGTGATCGAGGCGGTCTTCGAGCGCATGGAGGTCAAGAAGGAGATCTTCGGCAAGCTCGACAGCTTCATGAAGCAGGGCGCCATCCTTGGCACCAACACCTCGGCGCTCAACATCGACGAGATCGCCTCGGCCACCAAGCGGCCGCAGGATGTGATCGGTCTGCACTTCTTCTCGCCGGCCAACGTGATGCGCCTGCTCGAAGTCGTGCGTGCAGATCACACGTCCAAGAGCGTGATCGCCACCTCGATGCAGATCGCCAAGAAGATCGGCAAGATCGCCGCACTCGTTGGCGTGTGCCCGGGCTTCGTGGGCAATCGCATCCTGGCCGCGCGCCGCCGTGCTGCCGAGCAACTGCTGATGACCGGCACCATGCCCTGGGACAT
>JBILSK010000108.1:0-6511 GCA_044372165.1 Burkholderiaceae bacterium
CCGCGAGCTGCTCGCCAAGCGCGATGCCCTGCAGGCGAAGATCGATGCCTGGCACATCGCACGCCGCGGCCAGCCCCATGACGCGCTCGCCTACACCGCCTTCCTGCGCGAGATTGGCTACCTGCTGCCCGAAGGCCCTGACTTCCAGGTCGACACTGCCAACGTCGACCCCGAGATCGCCGCGATTCCCGGCCCGCAGCTGGTGGTGCCGGTCATGAACGCCCGCTACGCGCTGAACGCGGCCAACGCACGCTGGGGCAGCCTGTACGACGCGCTGTATGGCACCGACGCCATGGGCGATGCGCCGCAAGCCGGCGGCTACGACGCCGCACGCGGCGCCAAGGTGATCGCCTGGGCCAAGCACTTCCTGGACACGGTCGCACCGCTGGCCGGCGCCTCCCATGCCGAGGTGAGCGCCTATTCGATCGTCAAGGGCGCGCTGCAGGCGAAGACCGCGAAGGGCGCGGTCGGCCTGGTCGATGCAGGCTTGTTCGCCGGCTACCGGGGTGCGGCCGATGCGCCGGCCGCCGTGCTGCTGCGCCACAACCACCTGCACGTCGAGATCGCCATCGATCGGACGCACGCCATCGGCAAGACCGATGCGGCCGGAGTCGCCGATGTGTTCATGGAAGCGGCGATCACCACCATCATGGACTGCGAAGACTCGGTCGCTGCGGTCGATGCCGAAGACAAGGCCCTGGCCTACCGCAACTGGCTGGGCCTGATGAAGGGCACGCTGGTCGAGACCGTGGCCAAGGGCGGCGGCTCGTTCGAGCGCAGGCTGTCGGCGGACCGTGATTTCGTCGCCCCGGATGGCAAGACGCTCACCCTCAAGGGCCGCTCGCTGATGCTGGTGCGCAATGTCGGCCACCTGATGACCAACCCGGCGGTGCTCGATCGCGACGGCGCCGAAATCGGCGAGGGCCTGCTCGACGCCCTGTGCACGGTGACCATCGCGATGCACGACCTGCGCAAGCAATCGGGTGCACGCAACTCGGTGCGCGGCTCGGTCTATGTGGTCAAGCCCAAGATGCACGGCCCCGAGGAAGTGGCCTTCGCCGACCAGATCTTCACGAAAGTCGAGCAGATCCTGGGCCTGCCGGCCAACACCGTGAAGATCGGCATCATGGACGAGGAGCGCCGCACCACGGTGAACCTCAAGGAATGCATCCGGGCCGCCCGCCATCGCGTGGCCTTCATCAACACCGGCTTCCTCGACCGCACTGGCGACGAGATCCACACCTCGATGGAAGCCGGCCCCATGGTTCGCAAGGCCGACATGAAAGCCCAGGCCTGGATCGGTTCCTACGAGAACTGGAACGTCGACATCGGTCTGCTGTGCGGGCTGGCCGGCCGCGCCCAGATCGGCAAGGGCATGTGGGCCATGCCGGATCTCATGAACGCGATGCTGCAACAGAAGATCGGCCATCCGCAGGCCGGTGCGAACTGCGCCTGGGTGCCCAGCCCGACCGCCGCCACGCTGCACGCCACCCACTATCACCAGATCGATGTGCTGGCCCGCCAGGCAGAGATCGCCCGCGGGGGGCGGCGCGCGAAGCTCGAGGACATTCTCTCGATTCCGCTGGCGCCGACGCCCGCCTGGCCCGATGCCGACATCAACAGCGAACTCGAGAACAACGCTCAGGGCATCCTGGGCTATGTGGTGCGCTGGGTGGATCAGGGTGTGGGCTGCTCGAAGGTGCCCGACATCAACAACATCGGCCTGATGGAAGACCGTGCGACCTGCCGCATCTCCTCGCAGCACATCGCCAACTGGCTGCACCACGGCGTGGTCTCCGAGGCGCGCGTGATGGAAGTGATGAAGCGCATGGCCGGGGTGGTCGACACCCAGAACGCCGGTGACCCGGCCTACCGTCCGATGGCCCCGTCCTTCGATGGCTTCGCCTTCAAGGCAGCCTGCGACCTGGTGTTCCTGGGCACCCGGCAGCCCTCGGGTTACACCGAGCCCATCCTGCACGCCCGCCGCCTGCAACTGAAGGCGGCCTGATCCATGAGCCCGACCTATCGCTTCATGAGCTATCGCGTGCAGGACGCGATCGCGGAAATCGTGATGAGCCATCCGCCGGTCAACGCCATGACCGTGGAGCTGCTCGAGGAAATCCTGGCCTGCTTCGAGCGCGCAGCGGCCGACGATTCGGTTCACGCGATCATCCTGGGCAGTGCCGTGCCAGGTCGCTTCTGCGCGGGTCTTGACCTGATGAAGTTTGCCGACGGTGACTACGAAAACACCCGTCTGCTGGTCGAACGCCTGTACACCGACTTCACCAACCTGCAGTTTCGCCTGGGCAAACCCTCGATTGCCGCAGTCAATGGCACGGCACGGGGCGGCGGCATGACGCTGTCGATCTCATGCGACATGATCATGGCCGAGCGCAGCGCCACGCTGGGCTATCCCGAGATCGATGTCGGCCTGCTGCCGGCGATCCACTTCACGCACCTGCCCCGCATCATTGGCAAGCATCGCGCCTTCGATCTGCTCTTTACAGGGCGCACCTTCAGCCCACAGGAAGGCTTCGAACTCGGGCTGGTGAGCCGCGTGGTCGATGACGGCACCGCGATGGACGAAGCCCGTGCACTGGCCCGGGTGCTGACCGCCAAGCCGCGCCGCATCCTCAAGATGGCGCGCGAGATGTTCATGCGCGAAATCGATTCGGACTATCGCAAGGGCGTGGCCGCCGCAGTGGAGAACTTCGCCAGTGTGGCGGCGACCCCCGAGTCCAAGGCCGAGGTGCGCAGCTTCATCGCGCGGCAAAGCAAGAAGCGCTGACCCCATTCGCAGGCCTCCATGGCCTGCCTCGATCGAAGAGGCCCCCGATGCGCGCGCACGACACCCCGGCCAGCTGCGGGCCGCAGGTCGATCAAACCCTGTCGGGCGAAGCGGTCGAACAGGTCAAGCGGCTGCGCCGTCGCCTGGTGCTGCGCTCGGCCTCGGTGCCCATGGCGCTGGGTCTGGCACAGGGATGCAGCGTCGCCCAGCCTGCCTCGGGCGCCCTCGCCTCACCGTCCCAGACCACCGAGTTCGTCTTCGAGGGCGGCGTTGGCCGGCGCGCGGGCGGCCCGGATCTGACGCGGTATGTCGATTCAAGCGGGCGCTTTCCGGTGGCCACGCCCGCCACCTGGTTTCAGCCCAGCCATTTCGTCGACGGGTTCTCCCGCCTGGGCGACATCCTGCCTGCCAGCCGCAGTGCGCGTTCGACCCGTGCGCGCGCACTTGATCGAGCGTCTGCGGAACCTGGCCTGAGTTGGTGGACCACCGGCACCCAGCGACGCACCGTCGATGAATACCTGTCACGCCATCCGGTCACCGGCCTGCTGATCGCCCGCGACGACCGAGTGTTACTGGAGCGCTATCAGTACGGGCGCGACGTGCAGCATCGATTCACCTCGTTTTCGATGGCCAAGACGGTCATTGCGGCCCTGATCGGCATTGCGGTGGCCGATGGCACGATCCGCTCGATCGACGACCCGGCCGAGCGCTACGCACCGGAGCTGGCCGGCACGGAATATGGCGCGACCCCTCTGCGCCATCTGCTGACCATGTCCTCGGGCGTGCGTTTTCGCGAGGACTATGACGGCAACGATGATGTCGCGCGACTGGCCCGCAATTCACTGGGGGGCCTGACCGCGGGCGGTGCTGCGGCCGTGCGTGGCTTCAACGATCGCATCGCAGCCCCCGGCCAGCGCTGGGCCTATGCCTCATCGGAAACCTATGTACTGGCACTGGTGCTGCGCCGGGCGGTCGGCATGTCGATCGGGCGTTTCTGCGGCGAACGCCTGTGGCAGCCCATCGGGGCGGAATCCGATGCCCTGTGGCTGACTGATCGGTCCGGCCTGGAAGTGGGCTACATGGGCCTGAATGCCACGCTGCGCGATTACGCGCGACTGGGCCTGATGCTCGCCCAGGGTGGCCGCGCCGACGGTCGCCAGGTGCTGCCCGCCGTCTGGCTTGCCGAGATGACCCGCCCGCACTTCAGTGCGCAGCAAACCGGGCGCGGCCTGGGCTACGGGTTTCAGACCTGGACCTTTCCGGCCAACGACGGCTCGTTTGCCCTGCTCGGGGTGCGCGGTCAGATGCTGTTCGTGCACCCGGGCCGTCGGATGGTCCTGGTGCAGACCTCGATCCGACCCGCCTCGCGCGACCCAGCCACCGCCGAGACCCGGTTGCTGTGGCAGGCCGCGCTTGCAGCCAGTTGAGCGCGCCCCTCAATCAGCCTTGATGTTGGCCTGCTTGGCCAACGCGCCCCATTTGTCGATCTCGGCGCGCACGAAGGCATTGAACTGCGCCGGCGTCATCGACAAGGTGGCTCCCCCCATTTCGGCCACTCTTTGGCGCACATGGGGCTGGGCGAGGATACGGGTGATCTCCCGATTCAGGGTCTCGACCACCGCCGGCGGCGTCTTGCCCGGTGCCATGAAACCGACCCAGACCTGAACATCGAAACCCGGGTAGCCGGATTCGGCCACCGTCGGAATGTTCGAGAACTCCGGCACCCGCTGCGGGCTGGTCACGGCCAGCGCACGCACGCGACCGGCCTTGATCTGCGGGGCCGCAGTCACCAGGTTATCGACCATCACCTGCGCCTGCCCGCCGATGAGATCGGTGAGCGCCGGCGTGGAGCCCTTGTACGGCACATGGTTCAGATCGATGCCCGCGCGCATCTTCAACATCTCGGCGCCCAGGTGACCGGAGGTTGCCGTGCCCGATGAAGCGAGCACCAGCGCGCCCGGCTTGGCCTTGGCCAGCGCGACCAGTTCGGCCACCGTGCTGGCAGACACCGTCGGATTCACCAGCAGCACATTGGGCATGGACACCACATGCGCCACGGCAGTGAAGTCATTGGGCGTGTAAGGCAGCTTGGGGTAGATCCCGTAGTGCGCGGCGTTCGGCCCGATGCTGCCCATCAGCAGCGTATAGCCATCGGGTTCGGCCCGGGCCACATGCTGGGCGCCGATGATCTGGCTGGCCCCGGCGCGGTTTTCCACGATGACCGGCTGATTGATCACCTTGGTCAGTTCGCTGGCCACCAATCGGGCGGATTGGTCGAGGATACCGCCGGGGGCCGCCGGCACAACGAAGGTGATGGTCTTGGACGGATAGGCCGGGGCGGCTGCGGACTGGGCCGCAAGAGGCCCGGCCCATGCCAGCCCCGCTGCCAGGGGCAGTACGCCCATCAACTGACGCTTTCTGATCTGCATGGTGTCTCCTTGTGTATTCGGATCGAGGGGTCAGCGCGCCGGCTTGTCGGACGCAGCCGCCCGGCGGGCCTCGCGAGCCTGCCGCATCCGCTCCTTGACCTTGGCGTCGAAGGCCAGCGCCTCCTCGAGCGACAGCTGGTCGTCGCGATTGGTGTCAGCCTCATCGAAGGTCTGCATGCGCACCTGCACCACCTCCTTGAACGACAGGCGGCCATCGCCGTCGAGGTCGGCACGGCGCAACAGGCGCTTGAGCGACTTGATCTCCTCACGCGTGGGCAGCGCGCGAACCTCGGCCTCGGAGATGTAGCCATCGCGATTGAAATCGAGGGCGTGAAAGCTGCGCACGATGTCCTTGTGATATTCGTCCAGACTGACAAAGCCGTCGCGATTCAGGTCGGACTCGGAAAAGACCTGGCGCGAAACAGAGGGACCCAGGGACGTCACGGCTTCCTGCGCATGTGCGGGCGCGCAGGCGCTCGCCAGGACGGCAAGCAGCACAGTGCGGCGGACCAGGGGGAATGACATGGACATCATGAGAAGGCTCCGGAGCAGGAAATGAGCAGGCGCTTGCGGCATGGGGTCACCAGAACCACTGCTGGCTGGGGGCGCCGTTGCAGTACTGGGTGACCACCGCGGTGCCGCGACGCATCTGCCCTCCGGGCAGGTCCAGGCACAGTCCGGTCTGCATGTTCCGGATGGCCGTTCCAGTGAAAGCCCAGCGCTGCGCCGGGCTGCCATCGCACGCCCATGAGGTCACCTGCACACCCGGGTTGCGCGCCTTGCCCTGGGGTTCGATGCAGCCGCCTTGCACCATGAGTTCGCCGCGCGGCGTGCGCCAGAACTGCTGATTGGGCCGGCCGCGGCAATCCCAGAGCGTGATCGGCGTACCGGGTTGGGCACGACCGCCCTGTTCATCCAGGCAGCCACCCATGGCGTTGCGAATCATGGCTGCACCGCCACCGGCCAGCGGATTGGTGCCACCCTGAGGCGGGTAGTAGCCGGGCGGCGGCGGCGGATATCCCGCGCCAGGCGGCGGGGGCGGCGGCGGCGGGTAATACCCACCCTGATGGTTCGAGGAATGCGCCTTGCTGGCCAGGATCGCCACCCCGGCAATCGCGGCCATCGCGGCCACGCCGGCCGCGACATTGGAGCCGTCGTTGGACGTTGCAGTGGCAGCCACCGCATCGTCTCGCAGCGTAAGCCTGAAGCGGCCCTGGCAGCCGCCATTGACCCACATCCGCTGCGTGCTGAGGTCATAGCCCCAGCTGCGCCCGAAGCGACAGTTGCCAGCTCG
>JBILSK010000107.1:0-6511 GCA_044372165.1 Burkholderiaceae bacterium
ATGTAGTCGCCGGAGGCATCGCGAATGCCGCGGTTGCGCGCGGCGGCCGGGCCGGCGTTGTCCTGCCGGAAGCAGCGAACGTTCACCGGCAAGCGTTCGACCACCGCCTGCAGGTCGTCGGTCGAGCCATCGTCGACCACGATGATCTCGAGCGAGGGATAGTCCTGGGCCAGCACGGCTGCGACGGCCTCGGGCAGGAAGCGAGCACCGTTGAAGACAGGAATGATCACGCTGACCAGCGGCCTTTTCGGGCTGTCCTGAGTCTGCTGGTCATGACGTGCACGGGTATGGAGTGTCTCGTCATCGAGGGTCAGCAGTTCGCGGATGGCGCGTGCCACGCCCGGCAGATCGGAGCCGAGCTGCATCTGCAGGCCTGGCAGACGACTCACCATGCGGGCCACGAAGTCCACTGTGTGCTGGCCGCAGTGCGGCAACTGCGACATGGTCGTGAAGGCAGCGGCACCCTCGAGCAGGGCGCGCGAGGCGGGCACGAAGCGGGTGTCGGGCGAGTCGCCGAAGCTCGGTGTGAGCAGTGCACGCAAGGGCAGGCTGCTCACCACCTGGTCGGCTCGCTGAGGATGCAGGTGCATCACGGTCTTTTCGCCGGGTGCCGCGGGGTGGGCCATCGAAGCCAGGTCAGGCAGCCGGGCAGCCTGCTCGGGATTCAGCTTGGCGGTGTTGTACAGGCTGTGGGCCATGGGCACAGGGTCCAGGGTCACCACCAGGTAGTCGTCGGCGACATACTGCATGCCGTCCAGCACGCAGCTGAGCGAAGTGGTCGACTTGCCGACACCGCCCTTGCCGGTGATCAGCACGGCGCCGTCCTGCGTGCCCACGGAGGCAGCGTGCACCAGCTGGCCACCGCACTGCTCCATCCACCAGTGAAAGAGCGTTCGCAGGGGCGATGCCTTGGTCCAGTAGGGCAGCGCCCCGGCGCTGCGCACCCAGAAGATGCCGGTTCGCGTGCCCAGGTCCATGAGGTTCAGCGAAGACTCGATCCAGTGAAAGGCACTGCGAACGGTGCGGCTGTCGAAACCCCAGATGTCACCTCGGTCCGTGAAGCTTTCCCAGCCGACCGGCGGAGCGATGTTCGGTGTGTCGGTGCTCTCGCTGTCCCACACATGAAACGTCGCATCGGGCGTGGCCACCGGCTCAATGCGCAGATGCGCCAACGCCGGCATCAACTGCCCCTCGAGGGCCGGCCCCGCGAAGGCCAGGCGCACCACCGTGCCCCCGACTCGCAGGTCATGGACATGGGTGCCGCAGCGCAGCTGGGCCAATCGCGTGCGCGACAGGACGGTGTCGAAGAAGGCCTGCTGCTCGGCTTCGCTGCGGGCAGGGGTATCGGAGCGCGGGCCTGTGGTCGGTTTGGGATCAGTCATCGTGTGGGGTGGGGGCAAGGTGGCGACCGGGCAAGGCCTGCAACATGCGACGTCCGATGCCGCGGGCAATGACGGCCGGAATCTGCAGTCGGCCATCGACCTGGTACTTGATGCGCATGAAGTGGCTCAGGCCGTCGAGAAAGCCAAGTGTCGACCGGTCGTGATGGATCCGGCAGTAGCGGGCGAAGATCACCCAGTTCTTGATCAGGGGGTGGCGGTACAGCGGGTCCGGGTCGCGAAACGCAATGGTGTTCTCGATGCGCTCGACCAGTGTCACTGGCGTGGTCTGCAAGGCCTGCAGCACCCAGGCAGGGATGGGCTGCTCGAATCGCTCGGCCAGGTAGCTCAGCCCCAGCCCCAGACGGACGCTGAGGTGCTCGCGGCGGGCAAGCGCCAGCAGCCGCGTCCAGTCGATGGGGCGTTCGGTGTGCCGCAGGATCATCGACGCATCGGCAATCCAGCGGATGCCGGGCAGCTCGTTCCAGGCGACGCCATGAATGATCGTGTGAAAGAGCAGGTCGGTCTGCTCGAGTTGCAGGGTCGCGATGCCTTCGACCTGCAGCGGCTGTGCACGCGACCAGAATTCATCATTGGTCTGACGCGACTGGCACTCGAGCATCACGCTCCAGTGCAGGTCGATCTCGCCGCCACCGGGTCGAAAGAACTGCATCGCATGGTGGAATTCGAGATCGTCGTCGCGAGCGGTGGCGCCGCGCGCCCAGCCGGCCGCATCCAGCAGGGCAATCGCCTCGCGTGCTCGCGCATGGGGCACCACCACGTCGATGTCGCCCATCGGGCGCAGAGCGAGTGCCGGGTAATACTCGAGCCCCAGCGGCATGCCCTTGGTCAGCAAGGTGGGAATGCCCGCACCGTGCAGCAGGGTCAGCAGCTCGCGCGCCAGTGCGCGTCGGGGCTGGGTCTCGCACCAGGCTCGGCGATAGGTGCCCTTGAGCCGTCCCATCAGCGCGTCCGTGCAGCCTTGAGACTGCAGCGTCGAATAGAGCAGGGGCATCAGGCGGTAGGTCCCCGGATCGACCTCGCCGACCAGATCGACCTGTGATTCCCAGCGGCGAAAATGCGCGATCGCACCGCCCGCCGTGTCCAGGGCCGCTCGCAGCAGATGCTGCTGGATCGGATCGGCCTGATAGCCGCTGTCTCGATCCGCCGGTGAGGCGCTGTCGCGCTTGGCGTCCAGGCTCACTCTGATTCCATCACCCGACGGCGTTCGATCGAGGCGCGAAGCGCACGCAGGTAATCACCCTGCATGCGCTGCTGCTTCACCATGGTGTTGGCGCCGTGCACGCGCCGATGCAGCAGGTTCTGAGGCAGCTCGCGCGAGCGAAAGCCCGCGGCGTCAGCGCGTGCCACCCAATCCAGGGTTTCGCCGACCTGGAAGGTCTGGTCGAAGCCGCCCACGCTGTTGAAGACCTTGCGTCGGACCAGCAGCGTTCCGGCCAGCCGTCCGCCACGAGTTGGCGGCAGCATGCCGATGGCAGCCTGTGCGTTGGCATCCAGTTCGGGGCTGATGAAGGCCTGCACGCCGCCCCAGACATAGTCGAGCCTTGAATCGCTGGACAGTGCCCGGCGCCGCGCATCCAGGCTGCCTGTCGACCACAGGTCGTCGGCATCGAGGAAGGCGATCAGGCCGCATTGGCTGTGCATCAGGCCGGTGTTGCGGGCACCGCTGATGCCCTGATTGGCCTGCCGCACGCAGTGAATCTGTCGACCGAAGGAGGCGATGACCTCCAGGCTGTCGTCGGTGGAGCCATCGTCCACCACCACGACTTCGTCGCCAGGCAGAATCTGGTCGAGCACGCAGGCGATCGATTCGCCGACATAGGTCGCTGCATTGAAGCAGGGAATGATCACGCTGACAGCAGTGGGCTGCGTGTCGCCCGGGCTCAGTCGCATCATGGCGGGTCAGTTCATCCGGGGTGAGTCGTTGCCTTGCGGCCAGGCCTGCGCGCTCGGCCAGCCTGCCGAGTCGACGTCATGAATCGGGTCGAGCAGCAGCAAGTCCTGCATGTCGGAGAAGGTGTGCAGTTCCGGGTCGGTGAACTCCGCCAATCCGGCGTAGCCTTCCATGTCGGCCAGGGCCACTGAAGCCTGCGGCTGATCGCCCGGGCGGATCAGCTCGGCCGCGCTCAACTGGTCAATGAAGCGCCCCAGCGCCACGGCTGCAGCGGCACGTCCGATGCCATAGCGTTGGCTCAGCAGGTCGACGATGTGAGCGCTTGCCTGATGCAGCTCGAGGCAGCGCCAGATGAAGCCGCCACTGGCTGCAGTGCTGTAGTACTGGCCCAATTGCAGGTTCATGATCACGGCCTCGCCGTCGATCACTTCGCTGGCCACGGCGGGCGTATTCGGAATGTGGTGCGCAATCGGCAGGGTGACGGGCAGGATGGTCATCGCAGGGGTCCGTAGGGTGACCCGAGCATGCTCGCCCTGGAGCAGGGCAGACAGGCGTGTCGAGCGACGCACGGTGCATTGCCGCGGACAAACGCGCGCCTGCGTGTCCGATGCCGCAGAGGTCGGTCGGACCGCTGGTTCAGTCGGGGCTCAGTCCGCCCCTGGACCGATCAGCCCGCGCGTCGATTCACCCCGCACCAGCGCGCGATAAAGCGCGCCAGCACCTGGGTGACCTGCATCGTGCTGTCGATCGACACCCACTCGTCGATGCCATGGATGGACGAGCCCGTCGGTCCGTAGCAGGTGGCCGGAATCGGACCGTAGAGGTTGAAGGTGCGCGCGTCGGTGGTGCCCGTGCTCACGGTCAGCTCCAGGCCCTGGCCGGTCACATCCTGATGGCAGCGCGTGAGTTCGGTCACCAGGGGCTGCGCGGCATCGAGCACACAGCCTTCCGACTGGAAACCCTTCCAGATGACTTTGTACTGCACGCTGTCGCGCGACGGTGAAGCCGCGTGGGCCTCGGCCAGGCGTTGCTCGACCTGCGCCCGCACGTCCTCGCGACTCATGTCCGGGTAGAAGGACAGTCGGATATCCGCCGTGCAGGTGGTGGCGACCGAGGAATTCCACTCGCCGCCATTGAGCCTGCCAAGATTGAAGTTGATCGGATGCTCATGGGCGCAATACAGCGCATGGCGGCGCGCCGGCTGGTTCCACTCGCGCTCGAGCAGAGTCAGCTCGGCAAACAGGTTGCGCGCGGCATCGATGGCATTGGTGCCGGTGTGCGCCACCATGGCATGCACCGGAATGCCGGTGACTTCCAGCGTCAGCCACATCACGCCAAGTTGCGCGCGTAGCAGGCCCTCGCCCGGCTCGGTGATGATCGCGGCATCGGCGTGATAGCCCTGGACCAGGCAGGCGAGTGCGCCATTGCCGGTGCACTCTTCCTCGATCACCGATTGCAGGTACACCGGCGCGGCCGGCTCCAGGCCCAACGATTGCAGGGCGCGAAAGGCGTTGAGCCAGGCGATGATGCCTGCTTTCATGTCGGCCGCGCCCCGACCGTAGAGGCGGTCGCCGTCGATGCGCGGCGCAAACGGCGGGGTCGTCCACATGGCCGCGTTGCCGACCGGCACCACGTCGATGTGCCCGTTCAGGATCAGCGAGCGTCCCTTGACCTCGCTCGGCCGGTGTACGCCGACCACGTTCGGGCGTCCGTCGTAGGAGATGAGCGAGGGCGACCAGCCGCGGTGCGTGCGCAGTTTCGCTTCATCGATATCGAATCGATCCACCTGCAGGCCCATGCCGCCCATCCGGTCGGCCATCCAGTCCTGGGCACCGGCTTCTTCGCCCAGCAGCGAGGGCAGGGCGACCAGTTCACTCAGCATGCTGACGGTGTCACCGCGCAGCGTGCTCACTGCATTCGTGATCTCGGTCTCGAGGCTGGCATCGATGCGGGCATTCATGGGACGTGTCTCCACAGGTCTGTGTTTCATGGACTGTCGGGCCGCCGCGGGGCGCGCCGAGTGTGCCGGTAGACTAGCAAAGATGTCCCGCTCAGCCGAACGCACCGCGGTGCTGACCATGCTGTCGGCGCTGTCCTGTCTCATCCTGCTCGATGCCAGCGGCAAGTGGCTGGGCATGCGTGGGTTTCCGGTCGCCGCCATCTCCTGGTCGCGCTACTTCGGTCACCTGCTGGTGATCCTGCTCCTGTTTCTGCCCTCGCGCGGCCTGGCGGTGCTCAAGACGCGTTCGCCGGGGCGCCAGGTGTTGCGCGGCTCGCTGATGGTCGGCATCACGCTGCTGTACTTCGCCGCGATTCCCTCGATGCCGCTGGCGCAAGCCACCGCGGTCTTCTTCACCACGCCAATGATGGTCACCGTGCTGGCCACGCTGTTTCTGGGCGAACGGCCCGGCTGGTCGACCTGGGCGGCGATTGCCTGCGGCTTCGTGGGCGTGCTGATTGCGGTGCGTCCCGGCACTGACATGCCGCTGGTGCCGACCCTGCTCGTGTTCGCGGCGGCAGCCGCCAATGCGGTCTACCAGACCCTCACGCGTGCCCAGGCCCAGGCCGATGCACCCGAGACCCAGGTGCTCTACGCCGGCCTGGTGGGTGCGGCGCTGCTCACGCTGGCCATGCCGCTGTGGTGGCAAAGCGGCTGGTGGCAGGCCGCGACGATTCGGCCCCTGGATTGGGTCGTGTTCGCGATGTGCGGCGTGCTGGGGGCGGTGGGCCATCTGCTGATTGCCCGCGCCTTTCGTCTGACGCTGGCCTCGCGGCTCACGCCCTGGTCCTACACGCAGATCCTGCTGTCGGTGGTGGTCGGCTGGCTCGCCTTCGGCGACACGCCTGATGCCGTGGCCCTGTTCGGCCTAGCGCTGATCATGGCGGGCCC
Organism: Burkholderiaceae bacterium; assembly: GCA_044372165.1. Lineage (GTDB taxonomy): Bacteria > Pseudomonadota > Gammaproteobacteria > Burkholderiales > Burkholderiaceae_E > UBA4615. Next base: position 6,185 of record JBILSK010000107.1, read on the forward strand.
CCACCTCACTTGGTTGCAGCGTCGCACGCCAGGGGCCTGAGCCGCGCGCTCAGGGCGCCTGCGGGCTGCTTGCGACACGCGTCAGCTGCTCCAGGGGCCAGCGGGGCCGGATGTCGAACCCGCCCGACCTGACCGGCAGGGTGCCCGCAGCCTGCATGGCCTGCAGTCTCAGGGCGCCTGCGAACGCGATCATCGCGCCGTTGTCGGTGCACAGGGCAGGCTCCGGAAAGTGCACGCGAAACCCGTGGCGTGCCTGCTCGGTGGCCAGGCGTTCGCGCAGCACGCGATTGGCGCTCACGCCTCCGGCGATCACCAGGGTGGCCAAAC
>JBILSK010000109.1:0-6498 GCA_044372165.1 Burkholderiaceae bacterium
TGCGAATCGGCGTGATCGCGGGAGCGATCTTCTTTGCGGTGCTGATCGTCGAACAGTTCAGCGCTTGAGGTTGTCCGGGTCTGCGCCATGGCGCCTGGCCATGCGAGCGAGTGCTTCGCGCAGTTTCGGGTGAGTCACCGCGAGGGACAGTTCGGCCACACACACCACGCCGCCGGCATCGGGCGTTTCCTTGGTGGACACGCGCACAAGTGGTGGCGGGCGCCACTGCGGCTTGAACTTCACGGTGTCCACGCTCCAGCCCCGGCGCTTGAGTGCGGCGATCAGTGTCGGCTCGACCTGCCTCACCTTGGCGGCGACTGCGGCGTGCGCCGCGCCCACCACCAGTCTGCCCTGCTCGAAGGCGACGACCGTCAGGGCCATCCCGGGCAGGGCACGGGCCACGTCCTCCTGCAACCGAGCCAGTCGATCCGCCTGTTCGCCCAGGCGCGCGAAGCCGGGCTCGGTGCTGAGCCAGGACAGGACGGGTCGGGCCTTGGCTTGCTTGGTGCGTCGCATGGGGGTGGGGCAGGGACACTCGCAGGGGACCGGCGCGCCCGGGGCAGACGCGAGGCCTCACTGTACCGCCAGGCGGTCCCGGGCGTCGGTCGGGAAGATGCGAAGGCGCGTGTTAAAATCGCCGATTGATCACGAGTCCTCAACGGCCCCCCCGCGGCCCGGGCGCCCCGTCCATGATCCAGAAATTCCTGACCCGGATCTTCGGCAGCCGCAATGAACGGCTGCTCAAGGACTATCGCAAGATCGTCGTGAAGATCAATGCGCTCGAAGCGGCCACCGAGGCCCTGAGCGATGAACAGCTCACCGCCCGCACGGTGGAAATGCGCCAGCGTGTCGCTTCCGGCGAGTCCCTCGACGCCATCCTGCCCGAAGCCTTCGCGGTCTGCCGCGAGGCCAGCCGGCGTGTCCTGGGTATGCGTCACTTCGACGTCCAGTTGATCGGCGGCATGGCGTTGCATTTCGGCAAGATTGCCGAGATGCGCACCGGTGAAGGCAAGACGTTGATGGCGACCCTGCCGGCCTATCTCAATGCCCTGGCCGGCAAGGGCGTGCATGTCGTCACGGTCAATGACTACCTGGCGCAGCGCGATGCCGAATGGATGGGTCGCCTGTACCGCTTCCTGGGCCTGACGGTCGGCATCAACCTCACGCAGATGCCCCATGGGGACAAGCAGGAGGCCTACGCTGCTGACATCACCTACGGCACCAACAACGAATTCGGCTTCGACTATCTGCGCGACAACATGGTCTACGACCTCAAGGAGCGCGTTCAGCGCAGCCTGTCGTTTGCCATCGTCGACGAGGTCGACTCCATCCTGATCGACGAGGCCCGCACGCCGCTCATCATCTCCGGGCAGGCAGAGGATCACACCGATCTGTACGTGCGCATGCGGCAGGTGCCGCCCATGCTCAAGCCGATGGAGCATGAGCCCAAGCCCGGTGAGCCCGAGCCCGCGGGCGACTACTGGGTTGATCGCAAGAGCTTCCAGGTGCACCTGTCGGAAGCCGGGCACGAGCACTCGGAGCAGATCCTCACGCAGCTGGGCATCCTGCCGGAAGGCGCCAGCCTGTACGACGCGGCGAACATCCAGTCGATGCACCACCTGATGGTGGCGCTGCGGGCGCACACCTTGTTCTTCAAGGACCAGCACTACGTCGTGCAGAACGGCGAAGTGGTGATCGTCGATGAATTCACCGGTCGCCTGATGTCTGGGCGGCGCTGGTCGGACGGCCTGCACCAGGCGGTCGAGGCCAAGGAAGGGGTCAAGATCCAGGCCGAGAATCAGACGCTCGCCTCGATCACCTTCCAGAACTACTTCCGCATGTACGGCAAGCTCGGTGGCATGACCGGCACCGCCGACACCGAGGCCTACGAGTTCCAGGAGATCTACAGCCTGGAGACGGTGATCATCCCGACACATCGGCCGATGGTTCGCAAGGACCGCCAGGACCAGGTGTTTCGCACGGCGCGCGAGAAGTACGGCGCCATCCTCGCCGATATCAAGGACTGCCACGAACGCCAGCAGCCGGTGCTGGTCGGCACGACCTCCATCGAGAACTCCGAGCTGCTGTCCGGCCTGCTGCAGCAGGAAGGTCTGCCGCACAACGTGCTGAACGCCAAGCAGCATGCCCAGGAGGCGCAGATCGTGATCGAGGCCGGGCGTCCCGGCGCGATCACCATCGCCACCAACATGGCCGGTCGCGGAACCGACATCGTGCTGGGCGGCAATGTGTCCCGACAGATCGACGCGATCATGGTGCGCGAGGACATCGACGAAGCCGCGCGCAAGGCCGAGGCCGATGCCTTGCGTGCCACCTGGCAGGCGCTGCACGACCAGGTCCTGGCGGCGGGCGGCCTGCACATCATCGGCACCGAGCGTCACGAGTCGCGGCGCATCGACAACCAGCTGCGCGGTCGCTCCGGCCGCCAGGGCGATGCTGGTTCGTCGCGCTTCTATCTGTCGATGGAAGATCCGCTGCTCAAGATCTTTGCCGGCGACCGTCTGAAGGCCATCATGGATCGCCTGAAGCTGCCTGACGGCGAGGCGATCGAGGCCGGCATGGTGACCCGCTCCATCGAGAGCGCGCAGCGCAAGGTCGAAGCCCGCAACTTCGACATCCGCAAGCAGCTGCTCGAGTACGACGACGTTGCCAACGATCAGCGCAAGGTGATCTACCAGCAGCGCAACGAGCTGCTCGAGACGGCCGACACCCAGGAGTTCATCGACGGCCTGCGTCACGGTGTGTTCACCGACCTGTTCCGCCAGCATGTGCCGGAAAACAGCGTCGAAGAGCAATGGGACCTGCCGGGCCTGCAGAAGATCCTCGAGGACGACTGGCAGGTGCAGGTGCCGCTCACCGAACTGGCGACCGGCGACGCCTCAGACGAGGAATTGCTGGCGGCTGTCCTGCAGGCGGTCGATGCGCGCTATGCAGAGAAGGTGAGCCTGGTCGGTCGCGAGAACTTCGATCGCTTCGAGCGCTCGATCATGCTGCAGTCGATCGATCAACGCTGGCGCGAGCACCTGTCGGCGCTCGACCACCTGCGTCAGGGCGTGCACCTGCGCGGCTATGCGCAGAAGAATCCGAAGCAGGAATACAAGCGCGAATCCTTCGAGCTCTTCGAGAACATGCTGCGTGGCATCCGCGAGGAAGTCACTCGGGTGCTCATGACCGTGCGCATCCAGAGCCCAGAGGAAATCGAGCGGGTCGAGCAGCAGGTCGAACGCGAGGCTGGGCAGTCGTTTGCGCAGGCGTCCTACACGCATGCGGATTTCACCGCGGCGCCCGATGCCGATCCGGAATCGGTGGCCGTGATGCTGCAGGAGACGCCCGCCTCGACGGGCAATGCAGACGCGTCACCAGGGGGTCTCGCCGGCAAGGTGGGGCGCAACGATCCCTGTCCCTGCGGCTCGGGCAAGAAATACAAGCAGTGCCACGGCAAGCTCAGCTGAGCGTGCGTCAGCGGTGAGGCAATCGACGGGGCCCGAGTGGCCCCGTCCTGTTGTGAGGCCGGCGATGCCTGGCGTGGGGCCTCCCGCAACACGGGGCGGCGAGAGCGGCCACCGTGGGTGTCAGCGTCCGCTCAGTCGCTGCACCCAGTAGACGGGGTTGAGCTTGGTGGGCAGCAGGGTGTCGACCAGACTCCACGACAGTGGCGCATGGCGCAAGCCGCGCAGGCCGGTATCGAGCACGCCTGGCCAGTTGTCCATCTGGCGGTGAATGCGAGCCCAGTACAGAAAGTCTGCGCCCAGCGTTCCGGGGCCCGCACACAAGCGGCTGAGCAGGCCTGCCGAATCGCGTTGGAAGACCCCGAATTCGGCTTCGCGCCCCGTCGCCACGATCTGTCGGGAGGCCTGGCCTCGCGCAGCGTCGACACAGGCGCGTTGCTTGATCAGCTTTCGCTGGGAGACTTGAGCCGTGTGGACGCGGTACTGCACGAGGCGCTCGGGCAGATTCAGGAGTCGGTAGTCGGCCAGCATGATCTGCAGGAACAGGGCGTAGTCCTCGGCAGGTTCGAACTCGGGTCGATACCCTCCTGCCGCCCGGACCGCTTCGGTGCGCATCATGACCGTGGAATGCACGAAGCGATTGCCCTGCACCAGGTCGCGTCGCAATTCGGCATCGGTGCCGACACTGCCCGTCATGCCGAAGACTCGGCCCGTGGCATCGATCAGATCGGCGACGCAGCCCACCAGGCCCAGCCGAGGGTCTTGCTCGAAGGCGCTGACCTGACGGGCCAGGCGATGCGGATGGGCAATGTCATCGCTGTCCAGGATCGCGATCAGCGGCGCGCGGGACTCGGCGATGGCACGGTTGCGGCTTGCCACGATGCCCAGGTTGCGCGCATTGCGCAGGATACGGATGCGCGGATCGGAGATCGCCGTAATGCGTTCCACGCTGCCATCGGTCGAGCCGTCGTCGATCACCAGCAGTTCGAAGTCGGTGAAGGTCTGGGCCAGGATGCTGCGTACCGCGGGCTCGAGAAAGGCCCCGGCATTGAAGGCGGGCATGTTGACCGATACAGCGGGCTGAGTCATGGCGGGGCGTCGATGCTATCGGCGACGCGCCGGCAGGCGGTCGAGGCTTTGCGATGCGCGTCGGGCCAGCTTCTTCACGAAGGGCTCGTCACTGTGCTGCGACGCCGGGTTCGGCAGCTTGGTCACGTACAAGTCCGGATGAACGCAGTCCATGAATGCAATGTTCTCGATCGGGCGATGCCCGGCATCGATCAGCGTCTGGTTCAGCGCTGCGCCCTGCCGCACGTACAGAAAGGTGTTCTGCTGGTACCAGAACTTGACGCCGGGATGTCCCCAGAAGCTGGGGCGGAAGAGGTCGTAAGGGGTGAATCCCAGTGCCAGGAACATTCGTGCCCAGTAGGTGTGCGCCTGCTCGTTGAGGTGCTGGATGCCTCCCTGACCGGAGAAGGCTGCACCGAACATCACGACGTCCGACAGACGGGTCAGGTTTCCCACGAAGGTCATCGCACTGGCAGGTTCGAGGTGCTCGGCCACCTCGAGAGACATGGCCAGATCGAACAGGCCGTCCTGGCCGGGTAGCGGCAGATTCAGATCGACGCCCTGAAAGGCGATCGCCGCATCGGCCATGTTGTCCTGACGGTTCCACGGGCCATCGAAGCCGACCAGTCTGTGCGCACCGCTCTCCTTGAATGCCTTGAGCCAGGTGCCTCGTCCGCACCCGACGTCTGCGACGCTGCGGGGGCTGAACCATCGCGCCAGATGCCGAACATACAGACGCGCGCTCTCGTAGGAGCCGTCCATCTGGGCCGCGTAGAACGCGTCGTCATAGGGTTCCGACTGCGTGGCGTCGGGGTGTCGAGTCGACAAGGTCCAGGTCATGATCAATCCGTCCGGGATGAGTGAAGGCAGAGGCCCTGCGCAGCCTTGGGGAGGGCCGATTGACGATTGAACGGGCTATCTTGCGCGGATTGAATTGCCGGACGCGCAGTGGTTGCCGGTCACCGATGAAGGGCATCCCGTCACGTGCGTGCCGCTCGGCACCGACCCGGATGACGCCGCTTTGAAATGCGAGCTGCTTGCGAGGCTTGCGATCCAGGCCGGGGCGCTGGCACTCTTCGGGCCAGAGACACGCACGCGACGCGCCGCCCCGGGCCGTTGCATCAGCCGTAGAGAGGCTCCCATCAGCTCCCCCATCGAATTTGCGGCCCGTTCCGCACTCGCCCCCGAAGAACGCGCCTGCCTGGGCGTTCTGGTGGCCCTGGTCATCCCGGCCGATGCCGCGCGCGGCCTGCCCGGCGCCGACGATCCCGCGATCCTGGCGGATATCCTCCGGTCGCTCGGGCGTGAGGAGGTCTCGGTCCGCGAGGCCTTGCGTCGGCTTGACGAGCTAGCCGGGGCGTCCTTCGCGCCCCTCGATCCCGCTGCCCGGGATGCGGTCGTCGCACAGTTTCGCCAGCGCTTCCCGGCCCTGGGCGCGGTGATCGAAGAGGTGGTCGTGCGCTGCTACTACCGCGACGATCGCGTGATGCGCGCGATCGGCATGGAGCCGCGTCCGCCCTATCCCAAGGGCTTCGAGGTCGAGCCGGGCGATCTGTCCCTGCTCGATCCGGTTCGCGCGCGCGGTCGCATCTGGCGCGAGGCGCCCTGATCCCTCGTCGAGTTCGCATCAACCCCGGGGTGCGCCGTCCCGGGCAAGGCCTGCCCCTTCCGTCCCCTTCAAAGAGAGCTCGCACCATGTCATCGCCCCGTATCACCGAACTGAAGACGCTGTCCTGCAGCGCGTCCTGGCGGAACTACTACTTCGTGAAGGTCACCACCGAGGATGGCACCGTCGGCTGGAGCGAGTTCGACGAGGGCTTCGGGTCGCCCGGCGTTGGCGCCGTGATCAATCAGCTCTCGGCTCGTGTGGTCGGCCAGTCGGTCATGAACCACGAGCGCATCCGCGAGGAGCTGATGGGCCTGACCCGGCCGGGCGCCGGTGGCGTGGTTGGACAGGCGCTGG
>JBILSK010000110.1:0-6450 GCA_044372165.1 Burkholderiaceae bacterium
GCCGACCGGCCCCGACTGCAGTCGGGCATCGGCCTCGGGCACGACCCGCGAGACCGTGCCGGTCTCGACGATCGAAAAGCCCTGCAGACGCAAGGTCGACTGCAGGAGCTCGTAGGCCTCGCGCGGGGGCACCGGCCGAGGCGTCTCGAGGGTGATCTTGCCGCGCACCCGCGGGTCGATGATGAAGGTGCGATTGAGCAGCAGTCCGAAGGCGCCGACGACCGAGTCGATGTCGGCATCCTTGAAGTTCAGGGCGATCGGCTGGCCGGCCGCCACAGCCGGCGCGGCCGCCCGGGCCGAGTCCCGGTCGGTAGCCGCGGGCTGAGCGCGCGCAGCAGAAGACTGCGCCTGAGCCACGGGCACACCTGCCAGCACGGACACCGCGATCATCCAGCCGGCAAGCCGGCCCATCCGGACCCACTTTTCGCGCAGCGTCCTTCCCCACCCCGAACGGGGCGACAAGGCAGGAACTGTGTCGACATGCACTGCGGGTTGAGTCAAGCCTCAGGCTCCCAACTTGATGATCGTCCGTTCACCGTCGCGCCGACCCATCAGCACCAGCAAGGGACCCAGCCTCGCCTGTTCCGACTCGTCGGCCGATGCCTCGGCCGTGAAGCGCAAGCCTGACCGCGCATCCCAGCGTCCCTCGCCGGCAAGCTTCAGCGGCCCGACCAGGGTCTTCATGGTCAGACCCGCCTGGGCGCCCGAGCCTGTGATCTCGATTCGATACGCGCCGAGCGGGCTCACCGGCGTCAGTGCCGAGGCCACCTGAGACAGCTCGATGGCCGCCTTGCCCTCGAAACGTCCGCCACTCAAGGTGACCTCGCCCCAGCTGAGCGTGAGCGTGCCGGAGGGGCGGATTGTAGTCCAGGGTGAGCCGAGGCGTTCGAGAGAAAGTGCCGGCAGCACCAGTTGTCCTCGGGTGGCGCGCAGACGCCCCGCCCGGCCGCTGACGACCACATCGCCGTCCATGCTGTCGTGGGTGAGGCGCGCTTCGACCATGCCGACCAGCAAAGGCCAGGGCGACAGGCGCCAGCCAAAGACACCCGGGATCGCCAGACCGGGCAAGGCGCTGGCGCGTTCGGCCTGCCCGGCCGCGATGGCCTCGCGGGAATCGGACACCACGATCCGCCCTTGACCGGCCCAGACCGTCCCGCTCACCTGGGCCAATCGAACGCGGCCTTGAGTCGCGCGATTCATCACCACATCGAGCAGCGTGGCCGGGGCACGCACCACCAGCACCGCGGCGGCCGCCATCAGTCCTGCCAGGAGCATCGCTGCCCCCCATCGGGCACCCAGATCGGGCAGCGACGGGCGCGGGATGCGCAGCCGAGGCAGATGCGAAGGACGCAAGGCGCGCTTGAGCGACGAAGCTGCCGGCTCGTCTCGAGGACTGAGGAAGGCCACCAGGTCAGTTGCTCCGCCGCGCGGCCTCGAGGGTGAGGCGACCGCTCACCCGCCCGGGCGCGACCTCCCGCTCCAGGGCCACATCGACGGCGCGCAGTCGGGTCTCGCGCAAGGCTGAATCCAGCCAGGCCAGCCAGGCCTCGAAGGGCACGGCCTTGAAGCGCAGATCGAGCAGTTCACCGGCCACGGTCACGGTCACGTCGGGCAGACCACCGGCCTTGAGCGAGCCTTCAAGCTGCGCCTTGAGCTGCTGCGGTGAATCGACCGCCTGTGCGCTGCGCCCGGCCAGCTGCCGCGCCTCGGCGGCCAAGGACTCGATCTGGGCCAGCTGCGATCGCAGGCCGGGCAGCTCGGCACCCAGCCTCCGGCTACCCACCCAGGCAGGCTCGATGGCCAGCAGGAACAGCAGGGCCAGCGCGGCCGCACCACCACCGAGCCCGAGCATCTTGCGTTCACGGGGCTGCAACAATCGCCACCAGGCGAGCAGGCGTTCCAGCATCGGCCGCCCCTCAGCCTTGCCGACCGACGACGGCGGTCGGTTCGCGCTCACCCTCGAACTTCAGGCTCAGTCCGAAGGTCGAGCAGGCTTCCCGCAACTGGTCGCGCAGGGCACGTCCCTCGACACGCTCGGGGCGGAATCGAACCTTCAGGCGTCCGTCGCGATACTCGACGCCAGCCAGGGCATCGGCCCCGTTCGGCCCCAGTGCCTCGGCCAATCGCGCCAGCAGCGGCAGGAAGTCGTCCGGACCGCTTTGTCCGGCCTGGGTGCGCAGGGTCGACACCTGCCGGTTCATCTGCAACAGCGGGTCAACCACCACCTGGGCGCCTGGAAAGGCGCCGCGAAAGACCGCTTCCATCGCGCGGCGCAAGGCGGCCTTCTCGCTGGCCAGCTGGGCCCACTGCAAATTCAGGCCAATCAGCGCGGCCGCGACGCACGCGGCGGCCAGCCCGGCAGGCAAACGCCAGGCCCGTGCATCGAAAGCATTCAACATCCGCCGCGAGGCCCCCGAGCGGCCATCGAGGAGGTCCAGGGCCGGCACCTCGGGCAGATCGAAGCCGCGCGCGTTGACCGGCAGCCCGAACCGGGCGCCCACCTCCCTCAGTACCTCGCCCCACTGGGCGTCATCGACCCAGGCGGTCAGGCCGCTCGGCCGCGGCGACGCCAGCAGAGCGGTCTCCAGCAGCGCGGTCAGCGCGGGCACGCGGTCGGCTGGATCCTCGCCCACCGACCAGCCCAGCCCGTCGACCGGCCCGGTGCGCACGGCCAGCGCGGACCCGTTGCAGGCCAGGCCCCAGGTGCCCTCCGGCTGCGGCAGCACCAGTTGGGCGGGCCAGGCGGATCGAACCTTCATGTCGCGACGTTCGAAGGCATCGACGGCGTATTCCAGCCAGCCGCGATCGATCACCGCCACCAGCCGCGATCCGCCACCGACCGAGGGACCCGGAATGACTGCGCAGGAGGCCACGTCCTGGAGCAGGGAGTCTTCGACCACGTTGGGCAGCGCCTGAGCGAGCTTCGGACCGGACAGGGCGGGCAGCTGCGGCGTGAGCAAGGTGACGTCGCGGGCGTCGAAGACCAGACGCACTCGCCGCGTACCCGCCAGACCGTCCATCGACACCCGTTCCGCACGCAGCGACTCCCCGGCCTGCGGCGGCCGGATGACCAGCATCCGGGAATCGGCGCCAAAGGCGCGATCGCCGGCACTGCGGGGGGGCAGCCAGACCAGAGCGTCGCCGCGCTTCAACGGCGCACTTGCCATACCACCTCTACACGATCGGCCATTCTTTCCAGCAAGGTTTCACTCTGCGACTCGACTCGGTCGTAGCGTATCACCCCGCTCACGACGAAAAATGACGACCCCACCCCGAACACCGCCTGGCTGAGGACCGGTCGGTTGTCCATCTCCTCGGCGGCCTGTTCGAGCGTTCGGTAGAAGGTCCGATCGCGTCGGGCGACGAAACGTCGCGCCGCCGAGATGTCCAGGCTGGGCACCGCGGCGGCCAGCACCTCGGCCGGTGCGGTGTTGACATTGATTCGGGTGCTGCGCGGCAGCACGACCACGAAGGGCTCCAGCGCGCCGATCACCGCAGGCTCCAGCCCGGGTACATCCAGCAGATCGGCCACCCGGATCAGGGCCAGGCGCCCCGTCGCGCCCGACTGTCCATTCGCCCCGCCCGATGCGTCGGCCGCCGCCGATTGCATCACCCGTCGCGCGATCAGGTCGGCATTGGACTCCGCCCGCCCGACCACCGTCAGCAGCTTGCGCAGCGCCGCCAGATGAGGCTCGGACGGCTTGCCCCCCGAGCCGGCCAGCGAATTGAGGTTGAACAGCGACTGCGCATCGACGATCCGACCCGCCAGCACCGCATCGCGACTGGCGTCATCCAGGCTGGCCCCGGCGGTGACCGTCTCGTCCAGACGGGTCTCGACCACCGGAACCGCCCAGGGTTCGCCCAGATGATCGACTGGCCCTGCACGCTGGTCGGACCGCAGGATCACCTTGGCCCAGTCGGTGGCCGCACGCTCGATCCAGCGGGTCTGAGCCAGTGCCAGCCGGTTCTGCACCGAGCGCACCGCGACATGCTCGCGCCAGAACAGGCCCGAGACCACGGAGGCAGCCAGCGTCACCACCAGCAAGGCGGTAAGAATGGCGGCGCCGCGTTCGCGCGAACCGCGCACCGGGGGTCGGGTCAGAGCGCGCATCAGTCCCTCACCGGAAAGGTTCGCTGGAGCACCTGCCCGTTGTCGCGCACCACACGAACTTGCAGCCCCGTCACCGGAACCGGTGCCGGCACGACCGCTGGCTGCGAACCATCGCCGCTCTGCGCCGGTGCCCGCCCGCCTGTGCTCAGCTGCCCGACCAGGGTCTCGGCAGGAATCCAGCCCTGACCGGCGATCCAGCCTTGCATCTGCAAGGCGCTGACCTGACTCAGAATGGGCTGCCAGACCAGGCTGTCGGAGCCGGCGGCAGTCCCAGCGCCCACCGCTGGCGACATCGACTGTCCCGGCAGCCTCCAGACGCCGAAGCCGCGCTCGAGCACGCCGTTGCGCAGGCGCCAGGCCACGGCCTGGATCTGGGTGGACTCGCTCACCCCGCCCGACTCGCGCAGCAGCTCCAGCCTGGGGATCGCCTCGTCGCCGGACACCGTGAAGTTGATCGGCGGCGAATCCAGGCGCAACAGGCGCACCGGCCAGGACTTGCGCAGATCCTCGTCGAGCTGGGCAAACGCCAATGTCAGCGAGCGCAATTCATCGGACTCGCGCACGATGCGCTCGCGCGACACCAGGACCGCGTCCAGGCCCCGCCAGGCAAGCAGCGCCAGCACCGCCATCAACACCGTCGCAATCAGCAGCTCGATGAGCGTGAAGCCGCCCGCCTTCCTGCGACGCGGCTGCCCCCTCAGACCGATCAGACGCATCGCTTTCATGGCAGGTTGGTCGCGAAACCCGTGAGACGAGCCAGCCGAACCCGCTCGCCCTCGGCCGGATAGACGCTGACCTCGATGCGTCGAAACTGCGGATTGGGCGTGTTGTAGACCGCTTCCTCGCAGACCAGCTGCACCTCGGCCTGCGGGCAGTCGTAGCGCCGCTGCCCCTGATCCGGATACAGGCCCTCGACCCGGATGTGCGCCAGCCGATTTTCCGCACTCCATTGCGCCAGCGCGCGATGGCGCAGCTCGATCGAGCTCACCGACAGGGCACCCGCGGCGCGCAGCGAGGCCATCAGCGACACCGACACGATGGTGAGCGCCACCAGCACCTCGACCAGCGTGAAGCCACGATCCGGCGAGCGACCCGGGCGAGCTGGACGGGGTGATCGGGCGACCGCCATGGACTAGGGCTGGACCTCGAAGGCACCCAGCCCATTGGCCAGGATGGTCACGCTCGCCTGCGGACGCTGCAGCACGACGCGATAAGGCGCTTCGACCAGGTCGCGCCCGAATTCGAGCGTGCGGCGGCCGTCCGGTCGAGCGTCCGAGACCCGGGTCTCGGTCGACCACTCGCGCGCACGCAGGTCGCCGTCATCAGTGACCGGGCGCCACTGGCGATCTCTGAACACCAGAAACCTGAAGGCGGTCTCGTCGCTCTCGAAGCGGATCGGTGCACCGCGTACCTGGGCTTCCTCGCGGGCAAGCGACAGCAGTTGCGCCAGTCGATCGGCTTCGGCCAGGAGAGCGCGCTGGGGGCTGGGCGAGGCGGAGATCGTCACCATGCCGATCAGCACCGCGAACACCACCAGCGTCACCATCAGTTCGATGAGGGTGAAGCCCTCCATCCGACACGCCAGCGGCCCGCGCGGACGGCGGGCCCTGGCAGAAAGGCGCGAACAGCCCGTCAGAGGGCCCACGAGCCGACGTCGGCGTCGACACCCTCGCCGCCGGACTGGCCATCTGCCCCGAAGCTGAAGACGTCGATCTCGCCCTTCAGGCCCGGGTTCAGGTACTGGTAGGGACGCCCCCAGGGGTCGTTGGGCATCTTGTCGAGGTAGGACTTCCAGTTGGTGGGGATCGGGCCGCTGGTGGGTTTGGCCACCAAGGCCTGCAGGCCCTGCTCGGTGGTCGGGTAGCGCGAGTTGTCCAGACGATAGAGCTTGAGCGCCTGCATCACCTGCGCGATGTCCTGGCGGGCCGCCACGGCACGGGCCTCGTCGGGACGGTTCATCACCCGGGGCACGACCAGCGCCGCCAGCACGCCCAGAATCATGATGACCACCATCAGTTCGATGAGCGTGAAGCCGCGCTGGACCCGCGCGCGCAGGTTCGTCGTCAGGTGTGCCGGATCACGGCCAGTGGAGCGTCCGATGTGCATTGCGTCAGTGCCTCGCCTTTCGGCGCAAATGAAACGCTCTATGATACCCCTTCACCCTGTTCGTCCTCCGGTCTCTGCCACCCCTCCCCGATGCGTCTTCGACTGCCCCTGGCCCGCCTGATCTCGGTGCTGCTGTTCGCCGCGCTGTGCGCCCTCTGTGCAGCCTGGGCGCTCAAACTGCTTGCGCCACGCTCCCCGATTGCCCCCTCGGCACCGGTGGCGGCGGCGCCCGG
>JBILSK010000111.1:0-6408 GCA_044372165.1 Burkholderiaceae bacterium
CCCGCGAGGTACCTGTTGCGCCCCCGCCGCGGCCGCGGGCGTCTCGATCGGCGCCCGGCACGGCTGCTCAGGGAGCCACGCCCCGGCAGACCGCCCATTCGCCGACCTCCCCGATGCAGGACCTGTTGGCTGCATCGTCCGGCTCGACGGCGCCCTGGAGCATCGATCCTTCCAGACTCCTCAGCCTGCAGAACGACTACACCGCGCGTCTGCAGAAACTGTGGACCGACATGCTCTCGTCGCCGCAGGGCAAGGCTCCCGAGTTGAAGGACAAGCGATTCGCCGCGCCGGCCTGGCAGCAGCAATCGCCCTTTGCATGGAATGCAGCGATCTACCTGCTCAATTCGGATTTTCTGAATCGCATGGCCGAGGCGGTCGAGACCGACGAGAAGTCCCGCGACCGCATCCGTTTCTTCACCCGCCAATGGCTGGATGCCGTGTCTCCGGCGAACTTCCTGCCGACCAATCCCGAGGCGCAGCAGACCCTGATCGAGACCCGGGGTGAAAGCCTGCGCAAGGGCATCGAGAACATGATGGCCGATGTCAGCAAGGGCCATATCTCGATCACCGACGAGCAGGCCTTCGAGGTCGGCCGCAATGTCGGCACCTCGCCCGGCGCGGTGGTGTTTCGCAACGACGTGATCGAACTGATTCAGTACCAGCCCTCGACTCGAACCGTCGGTTCGCGGCCGCTGCTGCTGGTGCCGCCGTTCATCAACAAGTACTACATCCTGGACCTGCAGCCGGACAACTCGTTCGTCGCCCATGCAGTGTCCCGCGGTCACACGGTGTTTCTGGTGTCATGGGTCAATCCGCAGGCCGAACACGCGTCGCTCACCTGGGACGACTACGTCCAGCGAGGCGTGATCGACGCGATCGAGGCCACCCGCGAGATCAGTCGACAGGACAGCATCAATGCCCTGGGTTTTTGCGTGGGCGGCACCATCCTCGCCACCGCACTGGCCGTGCTGGCGGCGCGCGGTGAACGGCCGGTAGCCTCGCTCACCCTGATGACCTCGCTGCTCGACTTCGAGCAGCCCGGTTCCATTGGCGTGTTCGTCGACGAGATGCAGGTGGCCTGGCGCGAGCAGACTCTGGGCGGTGGTGGCCTGATGACCGCTCAGGACCTGGGCAACACCTTCTCCTTCCTGCGCCCCAACGACCTGGTCTGGAACTATGTCGTCGCGAACTATCTCAAAGGCGAGGCCCCGCCAGCCTTCGATCTGCTGTTCTGGAACGCCGATGGCACCAATCTGCCCGGACCGCTCTACGCCTGGTACCTGCGCCACATGTACCTGCAGAACGAGCTGCGCGTGCCGGGTGCCCTCACGGTGCTGGGCGAGAAGGTCGATCTGGGCACAATCGACGTGCCGACCTTCATCTTCGCGGCCCGCGAAGACCATATCGTGCTGTGGCAGGCGTCCTATGCGTCGACGCAGCTGCTGTCCAATCAGCTTCGCTTCGTGCTGGGTGCCAGCGGCCACATCGCCGGCGCGATCAATCCTGCATCGAAGAACAAGCGCAGCTACTGGGTGGGGGATTCACTGCCCGCATCGCCCGAGGCCTGGCTCGAGTCGGCTCAGGAAGTACAGGGCAGCTGGTGGAACGACTGGGGTAACTGGCTGGAGCGTTTCAAGGGCTCGCCAGTCGCGGCACCTGCCCGCTACGGCAGTGCAGCCCACCCGGCCCTTGACCCGGCACCCGGGACCTATGTGAAGATCAAGGCAGGCACGGCCTGATCGACGCGTTCCTGATCAGATTCTGATGACACAAGACGCCCGCAGGGCGGAGGAGATGAGGCAATGACACGACTTGCATATGTCACGGGTGGAATGGGCGGCATCGGCACGGCAATCTGCCGACGTTTCCATGACCTGGGGTATACCGTGATCGCCGGCTGCGGCCCGACCCGCGACTTCGACAAATGGCTGGCCGAACAGAAGGCCGATGGCTACAGCTTTCATGCGTCAGTCGGCAATGTCTCGGATTGGGATTCGACCAAGGCGGCATTCGACCTGATCAAGGCGAAGTTCGGCAACCCGGACATCCTGGTGAACAACGCCGGGATCACGCGTGACGGCGTGTTTCGCAAGATGTCCTTCGATGACTGGCGCGCGGTGATCGACACCAACCTGAACAGCATGTTCTGCGTGACCAAGCAGGTCATCGACGGCATGATGGACAAGGGCTGGGGTCGCATCATCAACATCTCTTCGGTCAACGGCGAGAAGGGCCAGTTCGGCCAGACCAACTACTCTGCAGCCAAGGCCGGCATGCACGGCTTCAGCATGGCGCTGGCCCAGGAAGTAGCGAGCAAGGGGGTCACGGTCAACACGGTTGCGCCCGGCTACATCGCCACCGACATGGTGATGGCCGTGCGCGAGGATGTCCGCGAGAAGATCATTGCCACCATCCCGGTTCGCCGGCTGGGCCGGGCCGAGGAAATCGGGTCGATCTGCGGTTGGCTCTCCGGAGACGATGCCGGATTCACCACGGGGGCCGAAATTTCGTGTAATGGCGGCCTGCATATGGGATGATGCGGCGCAACAAGCCTTTGGAGTGGATGGATGGCTTCAGGTAATCGGCTGATCAAGAAGTACCCGAACCGGCGTCTGTACGACACCCGGACGAGCGCCTACATCACGCTCGCCGATGTCAAGCAGCTGGTGCTCGACAACGAGGCCTTTCGCGTCGTCGACGCCAAGACCGAGGAGGACCTGACCCGCAGCATCCTGTTGCAGATCATCCTGGAGGAAGAGGCGGGGGGCTCTCCGCTCTTTTCCGCCCAGATGCTCTCCCAGATCATCCGCTTCTACGGGGATGCGATGCAGGGGATGATGGGGTCCTACCTCGAGAAGACCATGCAGGCGTTTCTCGAGATCCAGGGCAAGTTCCAGGAGCAGTCCAAGGCCTTCTACGATGGCAAGGGGCTGCCGACGAACCCCGAGTTGTGGACGCAGTTCATGCAGGTCCAGGCACCAATGGTGCAGGGCATGATGAGTCACTACATCGACCAGTCCAAGAATCTGTTCGTGCAGATGCAGGAGCAGATGCAGCAGCAGGCACGGACCATGTTCCAGGGCTTCCCCTTCCCGGGCATCACGCCGGGGGGCACCGGCACGCCTTCCGGGTCGGGGTCGGGGTCGGGGTCGGGGTCGGCTGCGCGCACCACGCCGGAGCCAGGCGAGCCGCCGGTGTCGACCGCATCGAGTCGCGTTCGCCGCTAGCGAACCAGCTCGATTCGCTGCGGTCCGGCTCTGGCGTCCAGGTCCGGTTCGACGGGCCGGCGTGAACCGCCGGCCCCTTTCTTTTGAGTCCTGCTGTCCCCGGTCTTTCACCCCGCGCGGTCGATTCGACTGCGATCTGAACACCTCCCTTCGCTCCATGCCTGTCGACAACATCAAGCGCCCGCGCCTTGCGCCCCGCTCGGCCTCTCGAACCGCTCCTACCCTGCCGCGAATGGCCCGACACGGTCGCGCCGCCCCTGCGCCGCGGGTCGGCTTCGTCTCGCTCGGTTGCCCCAAGGCGCTGGTCGATTCCGAACGGATCGTCACGCAATTGCGGGCCGAGGGCTATCAGGTCGCGTCGACCTACCAGGACTCCGACCTGGTGATCGTGAATACCTGCGGCTTCATCGATGACGCGGTCAAGGAATCGCTGGATGCAATTGGCGAGGCGCTGGCCGAAAACGGCAAGGTGATCGTGACCGGCTGCCTGGGTGCCAAGCCCGGGCAAAGCGGCGAGAGCCTGGTGGGTGAAGTGCACCCCGACGTGCTGGCCATCACCGGCCCGCATGCGCTCGAGGAAGTGATGCAGCATGTGCACGCCCACCTTCCGCGTCCGCACGATCCCTTCGCGGATCTCGTGCCTGCGGCCGGCATCAAGCTGACCCCGCGTCACTACGCCTATCTCAAGATTTCCGAGGGCTGCAATCACCGTTGCAGTTTCTGCATCATTCCGGAAATGCGCGGCGACCTGGTCAGCCGACCGATCGGCGAAGTGGTCCGGGAAGCCCGCGCCCTGTTCAAGTCGGGCGTCAAGGAGTTGCTGGTCATCTCGCAGGACACCAGCGCCTACGGCGTGGACCTCAAGTACCGGACCGATTTCGTCGAAGGACGCCCGGTGCGTACCCGCATGACCGAGCTGTGCCGCGAGCTCGGTGCCGCCGCCCGCGAACATGACGCGTGGGTGCGGCTGCACTATGTCTATCCCTATCCGCATGTGGACGAAGTGCTGCCCTTGATGGCGGAGGGGCTGATCCTGCCCTACCTCGATGTGCCGTTCCAGCATGCTCATCCCGAGGTCCTCAAGCGCATGAAGCGGCCTGCGAGCGGCGAGCGCAATATCGAACGCATTCGCGGCTGGCGCGCGGTGGTGCCGGAGCTCACCTTGCGCAGCACCTTCATCGCCGGGTTCCCGGGTGAAACCGAGGCGCAGTTCCAGTACCTGCTCGACTTCCTGGAGGAAGCTCAACTGGATCGGGTCGGCTGCTTTGCCTATTCGCCGGTCGAGGGTGCCGCCGCCAATGCCCTGGAGGGCGCCCTGCCGGACGAGGTCCGCGAAGGCCGCACCGCCCGGTTCATGGCGATGCAAGAGGGCATCAGTCGCCAGCGGCTCGCCGTACGGGTCGGTTCGGTGCAGCGCGTCCTGGTCGATGCGGTGGATGCCGAAGGCGCCACGGCTCGGTCCAGCGCCGATGCGCCCCAGATCGATGGCGTGGTGCGGGTCAGCCCGCACCCGTCACTGAAGCCTGGGACCTTTGCCCAGGTCCGCATCACCGGGTCGGACGCTCACGACCTCCAGGGTGAGGTCGTGGCGCCCTGACCGGTTGAAGCTCAGCCGGGCTGCGACTCAGAACTCGTGGCCCCCGATATCGAAGGCCGAGCCGCGCGGACGGCTACGACCATCGATGTCCACGGTCACGGCCGAAAGCGTCGTGCCCGAGTCCACCACGCCCGGTACCGCATAGGCCAGCCGCAGGTTGCCGGTGCTGGCCTGCACGAACATGGCCGCGGTGGCTGCGCTGTGGTTGGTGCGCAGGGTCGCCGTGCCGCCATCACGCGAACTGATCGCACGATTGGTGAGGTTGTTGGCGATGGTGCCACCGGTGGTGCCGGCGAAACGGAACTCGATGGCACGCGGATAGGCGTGCTCCTGGAAGACGGTGTTGTTGGCCACCGTGACATTCGGGCTGCTCTCCAGGCTGATGCCCACATCCGCAAACGGATGGCCATTGTTGCCGTGATAGATGAAGTTGTTCCGGATGACGCCGCCGTCCACGGAGCGACTGGTGCCCAGGCCGAACTGGATGGCGCGATCGCAGTCGATGAAGACATTGCGATCGACGGTAATGTTTCCGGTCCCCCAGAAGTGCACCGCCTGCTCGGCGACCTGCTGGCTCGGGCTGGCGATGTACTTGAACGTGCTGGCCCGCACCACCCAATTCTTGCAGTTGTGACCGTCGATGCCTGCGATGTAGTACTGCGGCCCGATGCCGGCCGAATACTCGAACAGACAGCTGTCGACGATGCCGCCGTCGCAGAAGATCGTGCTCGAAGGCGGCGAGGTCGTGCTGATCTTGACCAGCTGCTCCCAGCTGTCCCGGAACACGCAGTCGATCAGATTCGGGGTGTCGGCGTTCGACTCGCCGGCGATCTGGACGGTGTGCCAGCCGCAGCGCTGCACGGTCACCGACTTGAGGGTGAATGCCGATGCAGCCACGCGGATGACGTTCTTGATGGCGGCCGAGCTCGACATGGCGTCGCCTTGCAGTACCACGGCGCCTCGGCGGCCGCTTTGCGAGACGATCGCGATGTTCGCGGCATTGACCTGCAGGGTGCGCTGCACGTCGTAGATACCGTCGGCCAGCCGCAGTGTCACGTTGCCACCCGTGGCATTGGCGTTGTCGAGTGCGGCATGAAGCGCCGTGACGCCGACCACGTCGACCGTGTTCGCAGGCAGGGTGTTCGGGGTCGGCTCGCTCGGAGCAGGCGTGGGCGTCGGCGTGGGCGTGGGGCGGGGCTTGCGCGCGTCTTCGGTCAGATCGAGCGTGGCAGGGGCCTCCGAGCCACCGCAGGCAGCCAGTTGCGATCCGCCAAACGACACGGCCAGGGGCAGACCGATCAGGCTGGACAGCACTCGGCGTCGCGAGGGTATGCCGGAGCCTGAAGTCATCACGGACGATTGAGCGAGTTGGATCGAATCAGGAGCGGTCATGGTGTGTCTCCGGGCGGTATCAGGGCGCTGTCGGGTGATGAGGTCCATCGGTTCCGGACAGCCGGTCGAAATCAGGGTTCGAGCTACCGAAACGTCATGAGCAGGTCCTGCGTCGACGATAATGACGCAAGGCAATAGAGCAGTCCCTCTAATGTCTGACGCCCTGGGCCGGTCGCACCGCGTGCCGCCTGG
>JBILSK010000112.1:0-6405 GCA_044372165.1 Burkholderiaceae bacterium
ATCACCCTCCACCAGCTTCAGACGGCGCAGCGTCGGGCAGGTTGACGGACCATTCGCGAAGAGGGCCTTGCGACAGCACACGGCCCTCTTCGCATGCTCGCTTTCAGCCGCCGCGCAGGGCGGCTTCCTCGGCGAACTTCGCCGTGGCCACCTCGACCGCCTTGGCATGCACTTCGGCCAGGGCCGGGCGGGCTGCGCGCGCCTTGGCCGCGGCATCCATCGTGGACTGGTACTGGCCCTGGAAGTGCGGGAACACGTGGCGGGCGATCAGGTCATAGCTCTTGCGCGTGGCATCGAAGTTGGCCCAGTTGTGAGCCAGCATCAGATAGGCCCCGAAGCCACCATTGGACTGCTTCCACAACCGATCGATCTGCGCCTTCACCATGTCGGGCGTGCCGATCGCGCCGAAGCCCGAGTCATTGATGAAGGAGATCATCTCCTTGATGTTGCTGCCGGGCACGGCCATCTGCGGGAAGGCAGCCACCGCCTGGAAGTAGTCGAACCACTGCTCGATGCCGTACTCGACGTCGCGATAGGCCTGATCCATGGTTTCGGCGCAGTGCACCAGACCCACCAGACGCCACTTGCTGCGATCGACATGGGTCTTGTAGTGGGCCGCCTGCTGCTGCATCACATCCCAGTGCAGCGCCAGGGCATCGAAGCCGGCCGCACTGGTCGCACCGATCGACAACAGTCCCACGCCGTGCTGGCCGGCGAGCTTGGGGCCGGTGGGTGAGGCGACCGCCGCCACCGCGACATCAAAGTTGGAGTAGGGGCGCAGATGCAGGCGCGCATCGTGCAGCTCCCAGCGGTCGTTCTTGAAGCTGACCGGCTCCGGCGAGCGCAGCAGCCGCATGATCACGCCCAGCCCGTCTTCCAGCAGGCCGCGGGTCTGCGCCTGCGACAGGCCGATCATCGCGCCATCGGTCGGCAGGGAGCCCGGCCCCACGCCCAGCATCACGCGGCCACGCGTGAGGTGATCGAGCTGCACGATCCGCTCGGCGACCCACAGCGGGTTGTGATACGAGACGCTCACCACGCCCGTGCCCAGGCGGATGTGCTTGGAGCGCTGCGAGGCGACTGCCATGAAGATCTCGGGCGACGCGCTCAGTTCGCTACCTGCCGAGTGATGCTCGCCGCACCAGGCTTCGTCATAGCCGCAGCGGTCAAGCCACTGGATCAGCTCGAGGTCCTGCTCGAGAGCCAAGGTCGGGTTGATCCCAGGCTTGTGGAAGGGAGCGAGGAAAATGCCGAATCGCATGCGATGGGTCATCGTGTCTCCTTGGTGCGGCGCCCCGGTTCTTGAGTCCGGATGAGGTCTTCGCCGCGTGGGTGAAGGACTGGCCGCAGCAGCCCTGCCGCCAGTGCGGATCCCGGTCGAGAGGGTCCTGCGGCCCATGCTAGCATCGGCCAAAAACAGCCCACAAGCGCTGCCGCGCATTCCGCGCTGTCGGCCCACTCCAATTAGGGACACTCAGGGAAGCTCATGCACAACGCACCCCTCATCGTCGGTCTGGGCGGCACGACGCGCCCCGGTTCGACCACCGAAAAAGCATTGGGCGCGGCCCTGGACGCGGCCAAGGCAGCCGGCTGCAGAACCTTGCTGCTGGGCGCCTCGGCGCTGCCGCTCGAACCCTATGATCCGGCGCGACCCGAGCGCAGCGCGCAAGCCGTGGCGCTGGTTGCCGCCTTGCGCGAGGCCGAAGGACTGGTGGTGGCGACACCCGCTTATCACGGCGGCATCTCCGGGCTGGTGAAGAACGCGATCGATTTCACCGAGGACATGCGGAGCGATCAGCGCGTCTATTTCGAAGGCCTGGCCGTGGGCTGCATCGTGTCCGCAGATGGCGCGCAGGCGATGGGCTCCACCCTGGCCTCGCTGCGCTCCGTCATCCACGCCCTGCGCGGCTGGAACACGCCGTTTTCGGCCACACTCAATTCGCGCGACAAGCCTTTCGGCGGCGACGGCAAGCCGGCCGATGCCGCGGCCATCGAAGCCTGTGCGATGGTGGGCCGGCAAGTCGCCGAGTTTGCCCGCATGAAGCGCGCAGCACACACCGCCTGAACCCGCTGCCCAGCACACAGAATCCTGCCATGACCGACAAGACCGACAAGACCGACGCCGAGTGGCGCGAACTGCTGCCACGTGATTCGTACCAGGTGTTACGGCATGAGGCCACCGAGCCACCAGGCACCAGCCACCTCAACGAGGAATGGCGCGAGGGTACCTATGTGTGTGCCGGCTGCGGCGCGCCGCTCTTCGAGAGCACCACCAAGTTCGATGCCGGCTGCGGCTGGCCGAGCTTCTTCCAGGCCCTGCCGGGTGCCTTCGAGACCAAGACCGACTACAAACTGGTCTGGCCGCGCACCGAATATCACTGTGCAAGCTGCGGCGGCCATCACGGCCATGTCTTCGAGGACGGGCCCGCGCCCACCGGGACACGTTTTTGCAACAACGGCGTGGCCCTCAAGTTCGTGCCCAAGGGTTAAGGTACGGACTCAATTCAAACCAAGACACTGAGGAGCACGCCTTGAGCCTGGTCGTCCCCGCCCCCGTTCCCACCACCGTTCCTGTCGCCGGTGGCGGCAGCTGGCCGGTGCGTCGCATCTACTGCGTCGGCCGCAACTACGAGGAACACGCCAAGGAGATGGGATTCACCGGCCGCGAGCCGCCCTTCTTCTTCATGAAGCCGGCCGACGCGATCGTGCACGTGGCCGATGGCCAGGTGGGCGAGATGCCCTATCCGCCGGGCACCAGCAACCTGCACTACGAGATCGAGCTGGTCGCAGCCATCGGCGTGGGCGGCGCGAACATCAAGGCCGCAGACGCCCTCAAGCATGTCTGGGGCTATGCGGTCGGCCTGGACATGACCCGCCGTGACCTGCAGAACGACGCCAAGAAGCAGGGCCGTCCCTGGGAGATCGGCAAGGGCTTCGACGCCTCCGCCCCGATCAGCAGCATCGTGCCCTCTGCCAAAACGGGCAACCCGGGGAGCACCGCGATCGAGCTCAAGGTCAATGGCGCAGTCAAGCAGACCAGCACCACCGCCAAGCTGATCTGGAACATCGCCGAGACCATCGAGCATCTCTCGTCCTTCTGGCGCCTGGAGCCAGGCGACCTGATCTTCACCGGCACGCCCGAAGGCGTGGGTGCGGTGGTCAAGGGCGATGTGATGGAAGGCAGCGTCGCCGGCGTGGGCACGCTCAAGGTGAAGATGGTTTGATCATCCCGGCCGGCAGGTCCTTGATCACTACCTGCCGGTGCGGATACGGGATGTCGATGCCCTCGGCCTTGAAGCGGCGCAGAATCTGCAAGCTCATCTCCGAGCGCATCGGCATCACGCCGATCTGCGGATCGGCCACCCAGAAGTAGAGCTCGAGCATGATCGCCGAGTCGCCGAACTCGATCAGCAAGGCGCGTGGCGGCGGGTGCTGGAGCGTGCGCGGGTGCGAGCTGGCTACCTCCACCAGAATGCGCATCGCCGCTTCGACATCATCGCCATAGCCCACGCCCACCTTGAGTGAGAAGCGCGTCGGGCTGTCGTTGAAGGTCTCGCTTTCCACCACCGAGCCCACCAGCATCTCGTTGGGCACGATGGCATCGATGCCATCCAGGCTCTTGAGCACGGTGTAGCGCGTGCGGATGTCGGTCACGGTGCCGCGGTACTTGTCGACACGAATCGACTTGCCCGGCTCGATCGATTGATCCAGCAAGATGATGAAGCCCGAGATGTAGTTGGCGGCGATCTTCTGCATGCCGAAGCCCAGGCCCACACCGAGCGCGCCACCGAACACCGACAGCATGGTGAGGTCGATGCCCACCAGCGGCAGCGCGATCAGCAGCGCCAGGGCCAGCAGCATCGGCTTGGCAATGCGGCCGATCACCGCGCGCGCGCCCTGAGGCAGTTCGGTGGCCACGGCCAGTCGCGCATCGAGCGCGCGGCTGATCCACAGCGCGATCAGGCTGGCCAGTGCCACCGTCACCACACCGGTGATCAGCTGCAGCAAGGACAGGCGCGACTTGCCCAACGGAATGGCGGCGTCATCGAGCTTGTCGACCACCATGGGCAGCAGGTCCAGCACATGCAGCGCGGCGATCACCCAAACGGTCGTGGCGATCGTCTGCTCGAAGCTCGCCAGCCACTTTGCATCGGAATCGAAAGTCTGCTGCAACACCAGCAGGATGGTGCGGATGATCACCGCGGCCAGCAGCAGCTGCGTGGCGATGTCCAGGATGCTCACCGGCAGCACGCGCTGCAGCAGGGCGCGCGCCACCACCAGCAGCACCAGCGCCAGCACCGGCCAGCCGATGCGGCGCATCCATGCGGCCCGAAAGCGCCCCACCAGGTCGGGGCGATCGGCCAGGCTCTTTTGCAGGCTCGCCGACAGTTGCATCGCCAGCAGGACGCACGCGGCCAGGACGCCCACCGCCCACCATCCGGCAGGCGTCGCGAGTTCGGCGATCATCCCGTTGATGTCAGGGCCCAGCAGGGACAGGTCGAAAGCAGGCAGTGTCATGGGCGCAAGGATAGCTGAGCTCACGCGGGCCGGGCGGCCGTGCGCGATACCATAGCGGCCAAACTCGACACCACACAGGAGACCGATCCACCATGGCCGAAATGACCCTTCATCCCGATGCCGTCCACCGCTGGATGATCGACCTGTGGTTGCGCGCAGGCTCCAGCGAGCATGAAGCGCGCCTGACCGCCGACCACCTGGTGGGCGCCAATCTGGCCGGTCATGATTCGCATGGCATCGGCATGGCGCCGCGCTATGTGAAGTCGCTGCAGGCCGGCGAGCTGCAGTTGAATCAGACCGTCGAGGTGGTGCTGGACAACGGCCCGCTGGTGACCATCGATGCCAAGCGCGGCATGGGTCAGTCGGTGACGCACCAGGCGATGGAGATTGCCATCGACCGTGCATCGCGCCACGGCGTGTGCGTGATGGGCCTGCGCAATTCCCATCACCTGGGCCGGGTGGGTCACTGGGCCGAGCAGGCGGTGGCCGCAGGTCTGGCTTCGGTGCACTTCACCAATGCGGTGTCGGCCTCGCCGATGGTTGCACCCTGGGGCGGCGCGCGGGCGCGCTTTCTGACCAATCCGTTCACCGTGGGCATTCCTCGCCCGGGCACCGACCCGATCCTGCTGGATTTCGCCACCAGCGCGATCGCGCAGGGCAAGGTGCGCGTGGCCTACAACAAGCGCAAATCGGACCCGACCGCCGAAGTGCCCGAAGGCAGCCTGATCGATGCGCACGGCAAGCCGACGCGCGATCCGTCGGTGATGTTCGAGTCCGATCAAGGCGCCTATGGTTCGCTGGTGACCGCGGCGGCGCACAAGGGCCACGCATTGGCCATCGTGTGCGAACTGCTCGGCGCGGCACTCACGGGGGGCGAGACCTCGCAGCCGGACAATCGGCACATGAAGTGGGCGATCTGGAACAACATGTTCACCATCGTGTTCGATCCGAACCGCGTGGGCCCGTCCGAGCGCTTTGTGACCGAAGCACGCGCCTTCACCGAGTGGATGCAATCGGCACCGCTGTCGGGCACCACCGACAAGATCATGGTGCCGGGCGATCCGGAGCGCCGCTCGCGCGCGGCGCGTGCGCACGGCATGCCGGTGGATCTGGGCACGCTGGACGAGTGCGACGAGGCCGCGCACTCGATCGATCCGTCGCTGCCGAAGTTGTCGTCGCTGGCTCAGTGATCGGCTGAGCTTGAGGCCTGGGGCGGAACTCAGCTTGCACCCCGTTCGGGCCGCCATGCGGGGCGTGTCGAAGGACCAGTCCTGATCTGCGCGGGATCAAGGCCTTGCGCCCTGCGCGACGGATAATCACGCGATGGACTCACACCGTCTGTCCGCCCTGTTTTCCCCCGAATCGGTCGCGCTGCTGGGCGCGACCGAGCGCAGCGGGTCGATCGGCCGCCTGCTGCTCGAAGGCCTGCGCGCCGAGGGCTTCAAGGGGCGTGTTGGCGCGGTCAACCCGAAGTATTCGAGCGTGCTGGGCGAGCCCTGCGTGGCACGTCTGGGCGAGCTGGACTTCGCACCCGATGTGGCGCTGGCCGCCGTGCCGCCGGAGGCGATGCCGCAGATCGTGGCTGACTGCGCAGCATGCGGCACGCGCTTCGTGGTGCGTTACGGCCGCGGCTTCGACCTATCCACCGAGGGCGGGCGGGTGGCCGAGGCGCAATTGCAGGCGCAGGCACGCGCCGCGAGCATCCACCTGATCGGCCCCGACTGCACGGCGCTCATGCGGCCCTCGATCGGCCTGGGAGCGGGCTTTGCGCCCGGACACGTGAACGCGGGTCGCGTGGCCATGCTGTCGGAGTCGGGCACGCTCACCACCGCGCTCATCGACTGGGCGGTGAGCACCGGGATGGGCTTTTCGTCGATTCTGTCGCTG
>JBILSK010000113.1:0-6369 GCA_044372165.1 Burkholderiaceae bacterium
TCAGATAGCGCTCGAGCGTCGCGTCGTCCATCAACGGGCTGTCGCGCTCCGGGTACAGATTCTCCTTCGAGAGGAAGAAGCAGTAGGTGCAGCCGAGGTTGCACGCTGCGCCGGCTGGCTTCGCCAGGAGATGGTAGTCGAGAGGCGTCTGCATCGGGTCTGCTCCAAAGTTCTGGCGAAATTCCGGGGTTGCCTCACCCCTTGCGTGCGGCCCGATTGACCAGCCCGCGCAGGATCAGGTAAGGCACGATCGCTAGCAGGAGCGCAACAAAGACGGCCTCGCCTGCATAGACGAAACGGTTCGAGATGAGCTGGTAGGCGACGTCGAGGATCACGGCAATCACGAACACCTTCCCGACGCTCTTCCAGCCGTCCTGAAGCATGTCCCGGCGGTGGCTCGCGTCGGTTGCGAGCGCCCAGAAGTAGGGCGGCTTGTCGGCCCTCGCGTCCTTCAGCCCTGCCATGATCGCCAGGATGCACGCGATGACCGGCTGGAGGACGAGCCGCAAGTGAAGCGGCCCGCTGATCCGGTCGGCCATGTTCCCCGTGATGCGTACCCACATGTCTTCCATCATTCACTCCTCATCCATCTTCGCCTCTTCAACCAAGAGGTAACAGCGGCAATACGAAGCGCCATCGCGCCATCAGAGCGCCCTG
Organism: Burkholderiaceae bacterium; assembly: GCA_044372165.1. Taxonomy (GTDB): domain Bacteria; phylum Pseudomonadota; class Gammaproteobacteria; order Burkholderiales; family Burkholderiaceae_E; genus UBA4615. The sequence continues at coordinate 658 of JBILSK010000113.1, forward strand.
ATGAAGACGGTGACGAACAGCACGCCGCTGGCTGCCGCCATCACGATCGCCATGTTCATTGCGGGACGTCGCAGTCCGAGGGGCTTGAGTAGCCGCAGCGTCCGCAGCGTCAGCACGTGGTCGATCAGACCGATCACCATCGCGACGGTGCCCACGCCGATCATGAACAGACCGACCTGCCGTGGCGTGTTGCCTGCAGGCAGCATTCCGGACTGCTGGAACCCCTGGAGCACCTTGTAGAGCGTGAATCCGAAACCGCTGGTGGACAGCGAGGTTCTCAGCCACGCCATCAGGGTCCTGTCGGCCGCCATCAGCGTGCGCTGTATCGCCAGTTCGGTGCGCGTCCGGGCGAACCCGTTCGACGACATCGCGTTCAGAGGATCATCGGTCTGGTCCGCCTTGTCGGTTTGCACCCGCCTGGATGCAACCGGATCTCGTTCGTTTGTCGGCGAAGTCATCCTTGCCTCACAGGAGGGCTCGCGCACTTCGCGATGCACCTTTCATTGCTACGTTATCGTCCAGCGGGTCTCGAGAGAATTGGACCTTGGTCCAACCCGGATCCAGATTGCCCTGAGGAGCTCGTTCCCGAAACATCCATCGTCGATCAGTTGGTACCCCGGTTCGACTGAAGGGCGTCAACGATCGCATCCAGTAGCACCTTTTCGTCGACGGGCTTGAGCAGATAGGCATGCGCGCCGCTTGCCAGGGCTTGGCTGCGCGCCTCGGGAACATCGTGGCCCGTCATGATCAGCACCGGCACAGCTGATCCTGACAACGCGAGTCTCGCCTGCACGTCCAGACCGGTCAGCCCGGGCATGTGCAAGTCCAGCACCACGCAGTCAGGCGATTGGTCCGTCAGTGATTCCAGGAACGCGACGCCGGAAGGGAAGGTGTCGACGTCCATTCCGAAAGAACGGATCAGCCGCGCCAAGGCCTTGCGGACGGATGGTTCGTCATCCACGACGGTGATCCGGTGCTTTGAAGTGCCCATTCTCGAACGGTAGTCGCAGCGGATTCGTCGAGGTATTGGACTTTGGGTCAGGGCTCGCGGTCGAGAGGGGTCGAACCGGACCCGGGGCTTGCCGGACGCCTCAGCGCTCCCCGGTGGGCGCGATACCGACTTTCGTGGAGAGGCGCACCAGGTCCGCAAGCGATTTCAGGCGCAATTTCTCCATGATGTGCGCGCGATGCACTTTGATCGTCTTCTCGACGGTGCCGAGCCTGGCGGCGATCTGCTTGTTCAGCATGCCGGCAACGACGCATCGCAGGACCTCCAGCTCGCGCGGCGTCAGGAGCTCAATCCGCGCGAGGTCAGCTGCAAGCTCGGCGCGGGACCGGCGATTCTCCCGGTCTCGCTCGAGCGCGGCGCGGACGGCCTCGATCAGGACCGTCTCGTCGACGGGTTTGGACAGCAAGTCGACCGCGCCGGCTTTCATCGCCTGGACGGTCGATGGGACATCCGCGCAGCCGGTGAGAAAAATGATGGGCAACGCATCGTCGTGGCCGCCGAGGAGCCGCTGGAGCTCGAGTCCGCTCAACCCGGGCATCGCGATGTCCAGTACGAGGCAGCCTGAGATGGTGGGATCGTAGTGCTCGAGATACTGCTGCGCCGTCGAATGCGCCTCGATGCTCATTCCGACGGAGCGCAGCAGCCGCTCGAGCGCCTTGCGGACAGACGGATCGTCGTCGACCAGGAACACTTGCTGCGTCGGGCTGGTCATGACGGGACCCCTGTGGCGAGTGGAAGGGTGAACAGGACGCTCGTCCCATGCCCGGCGTTCTGTATTGCCCACAGACGGCCGCCATGGGCTTCGATGATCCGACGACAGACGGCAAGGCCGAGCCCGAGGCCGTTCGGCTTGGTCGTGTAGAAGGGCTCGAAGATGCGTTCGAGCGACTCTGGCCCGATACCATGACCCCGGTCCGCTATGCAGAGTCTTGCGAGACGCCCCTCGTGAATGTCGGTCTTCAAGGTCAGCCGCCGGTTCTCGGGCGTGGCATCGCGCATCGCGTCGCAGGCGTTCACCACCATGTTCATCACGACCTGCTGAAGCTGCACGCGATCGCCGTCGACCTGCGGCAGGTCCGGTTCGAGGCGGGTGGTCACGCTGACGTTGGCATTGACGAGAGTGCCCTTGAGCAGTCGAAGAACATTCGCGACGACTTCGTTCAGATCGAACGGCTCGTGCCGCAGCTCGCCTCGCTTGTGCATCAGACGCAGGCCATGGATGATCTCCCCGGCGCGTTTGCCGTCGCTGGCCACGTCCTGCAGGATCTCGCGCAATTCAGCCAGGCTTGGAGGGCTCGCATCGAGAAAGCGCAGGGCCGCCTGGGCGTTGCTCAGGATGGCGGTGAGTGGCTGGTTCAGCTCGTGCGCGAGCGAGCCGGAGAGCTCGCTCAGCATCATCACACGCGCGAGATGATTGAGCTCGTTGCGCTGCATCTCCAGTTGGTGCTCGGCCTGCTTGCGCCCGGTGAGATCAACGAGCGACGCGAGCACTGCGGTTTCGCCGTGGAAGCGGATGGCCGTCAGCCCGGTCTCCAGCACGATTTCGCTGCCGTCCTTGCGTCGGCCGATCAGTTCACGCTCAAGCGGACCGTGCCTGGTGTCTTCCGCGAACAGACCAGCGATGTCGGCCGACAGCTGCCTGTTCGACTCGGCAGTGAGCAGCGTCGCCAAGGGCCTGCCGACCAGTTCAGGCCGGGCATAGCCGAACAATCGCTCGGCCCGTTCGTTCATCAGTGTGATCGTGCCGGCGCGGTCGATGCCCATCATGCCGAAGGCCGCCGCTTCGAGCAGCTGCCGAAATTGCTCGGCAGCCTCCCGCCGCTCGGTCACGTCGAACGTGACACCCCGGAGCAGCACGGGCCGTCCCGCCGAATCCTTGTCCAGCCTGCCGCGCGTATGGAGCCAGCGACTTGATGTGCCAGCCAGCGTTACCCGGTATTCGACGTCGAACTCGCCGCCGACCTGCATCAGTCTGGCGGCATCCGCACGGGCGATCGGTCGATCGGCGGGATCGAGCGCATCCAGGACGCGTCTTGGGTCGATCCGGTCCGAGCGATCCAATCCGAGCAGCGCACGCGCCTGGTCGTTGACCAGAAGCTCCGCCTTCGCGAGATCGAACTCCCACGCTGCCAGTTGGGCCGCCTCGGCCGCGAGCGTCAAATGTTCGTGGCTTCTGCGGCGGTCCAGCTCGCTTTCCTGCAGGCGCGCGGCCAGCTTGGCCGCCTTCCGAACGTCCGTGCCGAGCTCCACGCAGATGGCCAGCACGACGACCGTGAACGGCACGCCGATCGTGTAGACAGAATCGATGACGCCGAAGAGGATGAGGCAACCGTTTGCCGCTGCGGCGCCGACGGCGACCAGATATCCGCCGCCGACGAGGAGCGCCCGGCGTCGTCCGACCGGCCCGTCGCGGCGCCAGCACTCGCGCACGGCGTCGGCTACGAAAGCGAGGAAGGTCGCCACGGACAGCAGGCCCACGCTCGTCCAGAGATTCACCACGCCTGCAGGCACAGCGACGCGTGCGCCGCCCAGGAAATCGGCCTGCCTGACCGAGAGGATCTGCTCGAAATGGAGGTTCGGCGCGACGATGAAGTTGATCAGCAGCGCTGCCAGCCTCAGGGCGATCGACGCATAGGCCAGCCAGAGACGACCGGCCTGCAGATGCAGCCTCACGAACACGGTCGCCGAAATGAAGATCGCCACGAGCGGCAGCTGCGACCACCTCAGCAGGGCACCGTAGTCGTCGGCTGTCTGCGCTCGCATCAGAAGCAGCTCGAAGGTGATGAAGATCGCGACCGAGAAGGCGTTCAAAGCGAACAGCGCGAGAGGCGCCAGTCGTTGCCGATTCAGGATCGACGTCGCCAGGCAGCCGACGCCGACCGACGCGTTCACGCCGGCCATTGCTGGCCAGACGAAGGAGACCCAATCCAATTGCGCTATGCCCACTCGTAACCTACCGGCTCCGCGAATCAGGACGCCTGACGCCTGATGCTCATCTTGCCCGCGGCGTTCGCGCTGCGGTTGATTTTCGTCAAGATTCCCCGGGCGGCATGAAGTGTTGCCGTCGGGCGTCGCCGTTGGCTCGGCGTCAGAAGCTGAGCGCCAGGCCGATCGACGTGCCACGCACGTTCGGGCCGAAGCGGTAGCGGGCGACCAGGCGCAGGCGGGTGATCCACTGCTGGTGCCTGCTGGTGTCGAGCTCCAGTCCCGCACCGACCGAGTTCAGTCGGTCGAAGCCGAGCGCGTCCTTGCTGTCGCCGAAGTAGCTCGTGTGGGCGAACTCGAGTACGTATCGCAGCGGCCGCTCGAACAGCACGGCACCGGTCGGGGCGCGCCACCGCGTCCAAAGGTTGAGGTTGCGAGTCACTGAACGGGCGGCGGTTGCGGCCGACAAGTCACCGCTGGCTCGCAGATAGATATTCGTGTAGCGAAGCTCTGCATCGAAATCACCCTCGGGGCGGTTGCGCTCGTAGTCGAGCATCAGCGCGCCGCCGAGACCGACTGCCTCCATCTTCCCGCTGGCGAGGCGCTGCAGGTCCACGTCGGCGATCGTCGCGCCGATCTCCGCGTCGCTCGTGACTCGTCCGTACGTGACGTTCAGGATCGGTCGCAGGACGAGCTCCCTGGCCACGGGGAAATCCCAGCCCACGCCCGCAGTAATCGACAAGGAGTTCCATCGCGTCGGGATCTGGCGCTCGACCTGCCCATCGCTGAAGACGTAGGTCGGATCGTATCGACTGTAGCCGGCAGTGCCTTCCAGATACAGCGGCAGGTTGCGGCTGAGCGTGAACCCGCCGCCCAGTGTCGTGCTCTCGATGTGAGGGTCATCGGAGGCGGCGTCCGAAACGGCGAGCGAGCCGGTGGTGACGTCCGGCGTCAGCCCGAAGCTCATCACGCCGAGCAGCGCGGTGGCGCGGCTCTGTAGATTGGCTCTGATGATTCCGGGGGCCTGGGCAAGAGCAGGCGCGGGCGCAAGTGCGGCGAGCGCGACGAAGGCGACGACCGAGAAAGATCCGCAGGCGCAACCGGCGTGTCGGGAGGGGTGGGCGCGGCCGCTCAGCGCCGGTTGCAGACGATGCACGATGGGCCCTCCTCGCTTGGCGTTTCAGCTTAAATGAAAGGCCCAGCGATTCCGGCTGCACGCGACGGAGCGTCGACATCCGGCGTTGACCTGAGTCAAGGGTTCGCAGGTGGCATCAGCCCCTTCTCTGTGAGCAGCGCTTCAGCCACGCGCAGCGCATCAATCGCAGCCGGAAACCCGCAGTAGGCCACGCTGTGCGTGAAGACCTCGCGGATATCCTGCGCGGTGCAGCCATTGTTGAGCGCGCCCTGCAGATGGATCTTCAGTTCGTGGGGCCGATTGAGCGCGCACAGCATCGCCAGGGTCAGCATGCTGCGCTCGCGGTCTGTGAGCCCTTCGCGGGTCCACAGGCTGGCATAGGCGAACTCTTCGCTCAGTTGGCGAATCGGTGCATTGAAGGCGTTGGTCGTGGTGTCGCGTTGGGTCACGTAGGCCGTGCCCAGGATGCGCGCCATGACGGCGCGGCCGCGCTCGCGCAGGGACGGGGTGCTGCGATCGGATTGGGTCATGTGGCTCACCAGCAGGAGTTCAATGGAGCGGCGAGTGTGAGCCCTTGGCTTCACCGGTGGCTTGGGTCAGGGATACAGTGCATTCCAGAACTCGCAGCGGTGGTACGCATGCG
>JBILSK010000114.1:0-6354 GCA_044372165.1 Burkholderiaceae bacterium
CGCTTTCGCGCCCCGAGCAGGCCGTGAATTGCGGTGCACAGTGCGTCGAACTCGAGGCGGACCTGCTCGCTCATCAAGGTCTGGCGGCGCGGCACGATCTCGCGCGACAGGGCTCGCTCGAAGGCCGGCAGGCGACTGCGGACCAGCAAGGGCTCGTCACCGGTCACCTTGGCCACCATGGCCTGTTGAGCGGACACGGGAAACACGCGCTCGGGGGCCAGGCCCAGCGTGCTGGCCACGATGGCCGCCTGGGTGGCGATTTCCGCGTCGATCTCGGCCGGACTGCGCAAGGGATCCCACAGGCTGTCGATCTTGTTGAGCAAGGCAAAACGCCCGCTCGAGTGGGTCGGGCTGATCTGCTCCTTCCAGACTTCCAGATCGGTGCGACTGACGCCCGCGTCGGCGGTCAGCACGAAGACCACTGCATGCGCCGAGGGCAGCAGGTTCAACGTGAGTTCCGGTTCGGCCCCCAGAGCGTTCAACCCGGGGGTGTCGACCACCACCAGACCACGACGCAGCAGCGGATGCGGCAGGTTGGCGATGGCATGTCGCCAGGCCGAGACTTCGATCAGGTCGTCTGCGCCGCGGCCCAGCGGCGCGGCGGTCGGCGAGCCCTCGCACAAGCCCATCAGCAGCGCCTGCTCCAGGGTGATCCGACGCGTCTCGCGCACGCATTCGAAGGCCGCTCGGACGCTATTGACATCGTTCGGGTCGAAGGGCACGGAGAGCCATTCCTGCGGACGTTCGCGCAGATCCGACAAGGACTCGTCGCGCAATCGGGTCTCGATCGGCAGCAGGCGAATCCCCGGCGGCTGGGTTGGGTCGTACATCAATTCTGTGGGGCACATCGTGGTGCGCCCGGCGCCCGACGGCAGCACGCGCTGGCCGTAATCGGCCAGGAACAGCGCATTGATGAGCTCGGACTTGCCTCGAGAAAACTCCGCCACGAAGGCCACCACCGTGCGATCGTTCTCGAGCCGCCGTTGCAAAGAGGCCAGCCTGTCACGTTGAACGGGTTCGGCAATGCCCTGACCCTCGAGCCAGTCCGCAAAGCGCGCGAGCACCTCGGCGATCCCGGATCGCCAATTGCCGTACGCATGGATCTGCTCGTTGAAGCCGCTCATTGAACTCGTTCAGGGACGGCTGCGCGATGCATGAACCACGCCGCTGCGGGCGGGCGGATGCGACGCGCGAGCCCTTGCAACAGGGTCTGATCGAGCGTAGCACAGGGATTTACGGGCTCGACTGACATCTGCTCGCCGACCAGGCATTGCGTCACGTCACCGCTGCCCGCGACACGGGCCGCCCGGTTTCGCTCAGGTCTGGCAGTGCGGACACCAGTAGGTGGCGCGCTGCTGCTGTCGGCGCATGCGCACCAGCGTGCCGCAGACCCGGCAGGCCTGTCCCTCGCGGTCGTAGACGAAGCAGCTCTGCTGGAAATACCCGCTTTGGCCATCGCTGGAGACAAAATCCTTGAGGGTGCTGCCTCCTGCGCGAATGGCGTCGCCCAGCGTCTCGCGAATGGCACGCGCCAGCCGCTCATAGCGCGCGCGCCCGATGCGACCCGCTGACGTGGTCGGCCGGATGCCCGCCCGGAACAGGCTCTCGGAGGCGTAGATGTTGCCCACGCCCACCACGACGGTGCCGGACAGCAGCAGCGACTTGATCGCCACCCGCCTGCCCCGGGTTGCTGCAAACAGCACATCGGCATCGAAGGCCTCGGTCAGGGGCTCCACGCCCAGCGAGGCAAGCAGCGGATGGGCTCCGATCGGACCGGCGCTCACCGGATGCCACAACACGGCACCGAAGCGACGCGGGTCATTCAAGCGCAACAGGCCCCGGTCGAAGATCAGGTCGAGATGGTCATGCGCCCGCAGGGGGGCATCGACCGGACGCCAGGCGATCGTGCCGGACATGCCCAGATGCACGATCAGCGATCCCGGCTCGAAGCTCAGCAACAGGTACTTGCCCCGACGCGCCACCCCCAGCAGCACCCGATCGACGATCAGCGTTTCCAGATCCGCGGGAATCGGCCAACGCAGGGCCTCGACGCGCCGCACGACCCCCTTCACGCGCAGGCCGACCGCGCTCGCGGCCAGGCCGCTGCGAACGACTTCGACTTCAGGCAATTCGGGCATCAGGGGCAAGCCGGCATTCGGTTGCCCGGCAGTTTATTCCAGCCTAAGATCGGCGGATGAATTCCTCCAGCAGGCTTGGCGCTGCCTTGGTCGCCGTGGCGCTCGCCGGCTGTGCGACCCCGCAGCCATCCGCCCCCCTTCCCCCCGGCTCATCGGTGCCAGCGGTCGCCGAGCGGTCGCCCGCACCGGCACCGGACGAGAAGGCCTCGGCCCCCCAGCCGATCTCCACTCCCCGCGCCGTAGGCGTACCCGTCCTGCCGTCCGAACCGACGGCCGCACTGCCCGCGGTGGAGCTCACCCCGCAGATCCTGTTCCAGCTGCTCGCCGCCGATCTGGCGGCACAGCGCGGCGAGGTCGGTGCGGCCTGGTCGACCTACCACTCTGCTGCGCGCCAGACGCGTGACCCGCGACTGGCCAAGCGCGCGACCGAAATCGCCCTGGGCAGCCGAGCCTTGAACGAGGCCACGCAGTCCGCGCGCCTGTGGTACGAGCTCCAGCCGGACTCCCCGAATGCGACGCAGACGCTGGAAATCCTGCTGGTTGCAGCGAGTCGCTGGGATGAGCTCGAGCCTGTCCTGATGGCTCATCTTGCGCGAGCCCGCAGCGCCGGCACCCTGGCTGATGCCTACCCGTCGATCGCCCGGGCGCTGTCGCGCAGCACGGACCGAGCCACTGCCTGGGCCGTGATGCAGCGGATCAGTGCCTCGGACCTGAACGTGCTGCAGGCTCGCATCACCCGCGCCTCGCTGGCGGCGGCCGCGCGTGATCGCCCCGCCGCCCTTGCGGAAGCCCGGGCGGCGATCGCGCTGGCACCCGACGACGAGGATGCCCATGTGGGCGGCGCGCGCCTGATGGCAGACTCTCCGGAGGGCTTGCGGGAGGGCACTGCGCTGCTGAAGGGCTATCTCGGACGTCATCCCGATGCCTTCGAGGCCCGCACCACGTATGCCCGGCTGCTGCTGGCCCAGGGCGAATCGTCAGCCGCACGCGATCAGTTCGAGACGGCGCTGAACCTGAAACCGGACAATGCCGCCTTGCTGCTGGGTCTGGGCCAGCTGGCGCTGCAATCACGGGATCCGAGCCTGGCCCGCACCTACCTCGAGCGCGTCCTGGCGCTGCCCAGTGCTGCGCGTCGCGAGCGCGACCAGGCCGTGATCCTGATGGCGCAAAGCTTCGAGGCCGAGGGCAAGCCGCAACAGGCCCTGGAGTGGCTGGAAAAGGTGCAGCCTGGCGAAGACCGCATGCAGGCCGTGGGACGCCGGGCCGCCCTGCTGGCCAAGACCGGTCGCCTCGAGGAAGCCCGGGCCGTGCTGCGCAACGAAACGGTCTCCGGCACACCCGAGCGGGTCCAGCTGATCACGGCCGAAGCCGCTTTGCTGCGCGACGCCGGTCGCCGCCAGGAAGCCTTCGAGCTGCTGACGCGCAGCCTGGAGCAATACCCCGACCAGCAGGCCCTGCTCTACGAACATGGCATGGCGGCCGAACAGATCAACCGCATGGACCTGATGGAGCAGTCCATGCGACGCCTGATCGCGCTGAACCCGGAGAACGCCCATGCCTACAACGCCCTGGGCTACAGCCTGGCCGATCGCAATCTGCGCCTGGATGAGGCCCGCGCACTGATCGAGCGTGCACTCGTGCTGGCACCGAATGATCCGCACATCATCGACAGCCTGGGCTGGGTCCTGTATCGGCAAAAAGACAATGCAGGTGCCGCGCGCGAGCTGGCGCGCGCCTACGCGCTGAGCCCGGAGGCCGACATCGCGGTGCACCTGGGCGAAGTGATGTGGGTGACCGGACGCCAGGATGAAGCCCGCCGACTGTGGCGAGCAGCGCGCGACAAGGACCCGGGCAACACCGTGCTCAAGGACACCCTGAGCCGCTTCAATGTCTCGCTGTGACCGTGCGCCCAGGCGTGCCGCCCTGCAGCGGCTGAGCGCCTCGGCAGGCCTGCTTGCTGTGGCGAGCCTCGGACCCCTTGCGGGATGCACCACCCCTGCGCCCCAGCCCTCGCCGGCGATGGTGGATCGCGCGGCCCCGCGCGAGTGGACCGGCCGCTTCGCCGTGTCGGTCCGCGAATCGACCACCGGTGAGGCCCCGGGACGCCAGGAGTCTGCCGCCGGTCGATTCCTGCTGACATCGACCCCGTCTGGCGAGGGCACGCGACTCGAGCTCGAGCTGATCTCGCCCTTTGGCCAGGTCATGGCCACCGCCCACCGTCAACCCGACGGACGCTCCACCCTGGTCCTGGCCAATGGCCAGCGGCTGCAGGCTGATTCACTCGATGCCGTGCTCGAGCAGGCCTTGGGCTGGACGGTCCCGGTGGACCGCCTCACCGACTGGCTCGACGATCGCTTCGAGGAAGTCACTGCACGCAGCGAACAGGGCGGGGTGATCTCGGCCCGGGACAGCGGCTGGCGCATCGAGCGCGAGGCGCGCCGCTGGGCCCTGGAGCGCAGCCGACAGACGGGTCTGCTGCGGGTGATTCTGGTCCTGGACCGCTGAGCCCTTCGCGTGGACGCGCCCGCAATGGCTGCACCGACCGAGCTGCGCGACCTGCCCGCGCCCGCCAAGCTGAACCTGTTTCTGCACGTCACCGGCCGACGTCCCGACGGCTATCACGAGCTCGAAACGGTCTTCCAACTGATCGACCTGCAAGATCGCGTTCACCTGCGATTGCGCAGCGACGGCCAGATCCATCGAATCGGCGGGCTGCCGGGTGTGCCCGCAGAGTCCGACCTCACCGTCCGCGCGGCCCGCCGCCTGCAGGACGCCACGGGGTGCGCCCTGGGGGTCGACATCGAGCTGGACAAGACCATCCCCATGGGCGGAGGCCTGGGCGGCGGCAGCTCCGATGCCGCCACCGTGCTGCGGGGCCTTGACCGGCTGTGGCAACTTGACCTGCCCGCAGCCGAGCTCGCCCGCATCGGACTGGCCCTGGGGGCGGATGTGCCCTTCTTCCTGTTCGGGCGCACGGCGTATGCCCGCGGCGTAGGCGAAGCCCTGCAGCCGGTCGAGCTGGGCGAGCACTGGTTCGTGGTGGTGACGCCCCCGGTCGAAGTGCCCACGGCAACGGTCTTCGCCGCCCCCGACTTGACACGCGACACGCAATTGCTCAAAATCGACGGTCTTTCTCGGGATGGCCGGGTGTGGCAGGGCAGAAATGACCTGCAACCGGTGGTCCTGAAGCGGTATCCGGAGGTTGCGTCAGCGTTGACGCGTCTTTCGGACGCTGCCCGGCAGGCAGGAGTCGATCCTGCCCGTGCCAGGATGTCCGGTTCAGGGGCGTGCGTGTTCTGCCCCACTGAAACGGAAAGCCAGGCCTTGCGGGTGGCAAATACCGTGCTGCGCAGCGATGTCGGGTCTGTTCGCGTCTGTCGCGGATTATCCCGGCACCCGTTGGGGAGTCGCCAAGTTGGTTAAGGCACCGGATTTTGATTCCGGCATGCGAGGGTTCGAGTCCTTCCTCCCCAGCCCGCCCTTCTCTCAGCACGTCGTGTGCTCCGTTCAGCCCAACAGCACCTGTTGATCATGGCTTCCACCTTCCATCGCGACGCGCTCAAGCCCGAGGGCCTGATGGTCTTCACTGGCAATGCCGTTCCCCTGCTGGCTGCCTCCGTGGCGGAACACCTGGGCATCGGCCTGGGCAAGGCCACCGTCGGCCGCTTCTCAGACGGCGAAGTGATGGTCGAGATCCTCGAGAACGTCCGCGGCAAGGACGTCTTCGTGCTCCAGTCGACCTGCGCACCGACCAACGACAACCTGATGGAACTGATGGTGATGGTCGACGCGCTCAAGCGCGCCTCGGCCGGTCGCATCACCGCAGCCCTGCCCTACTTCGGTTACGCCCGCCAGGACCGCCGCGTGCGCTCGTCGCGCGTGGCCATCAGCGCGAAGGTCGTGGCCAACATGCTGGAGGTCGCGGGCGTTGACCGCGTCCTCACCATGGATCTGCACGCCGACCAGATCCAGGGCTTCTTCGATATTCCGGTCGACAACATCTACGCGGCCCCGGTGCTGCTGGCCGACGTCGCCAGTCGCAAGCTGACCGCACCGATGGTGGTATCGCCTGACGTGGGCGGTGTCGTGCGGGCCCGTGCGCTGGCGAAGCGCCTGGACACGGACCTGGCCATCATCGACAAGCGTCGCCCGAAGGCCAATGTTTCCGAGGTGATGAACATCATCGGCGAAGTGCGCGGACGCACCTGCGTGATCA
>JBILSK010000115.1:0-6340 GCA_044372165.1 Burkholderiaceae bacterium
CCGCGCGGGCAGCACCACGCCGCGGCACTCGCCGAAGCCGATCCGGGCGGCACCCGGTGCGTCGCACCAGCCGCGCAGCGTGACCGCATCGCCATCCTCGAGGAAGCTGCGCTGTTCCCCATTGGGGAGCGTCAGCGGGTTGCGCCCGCCTGCGGTCAGTTCGGTGAGGGCTGCGGCCTGATCGAGCGTCGGTCCGGAAAGCGTGCCGGTTCCCAGCAGATCGCCCGGCCTCAGGTTGCAGCCGTTGACCGTGTGGTGCGCGACCAGCTGGGCAACGGTCCAGTAGGCGTGCCGAAAGTTGCTGTGGCAGATCGTCGTACCGAGGGAGCCGGCCTCGCGCATCGCCGCCGTCTGCAGGTCCACCCGCAGCTGGACATCGAACACGCCGGCTGCGCGGTTGTGCGTGGAGTCGAGGTAGGGCAGCGGTTGCGGATCCTCGGCCGGTCGCTCGAAGGCACGGCGAAAGGGGGCGAGTGCCTCCAGGGTGATGACCCAGGGCGAGACGGTGGTGGCGAAATTCTTGGCCAGGAAAGGACCGAGCGGCTGGTACTCCCAGGCCTGGATGTCTCGCGCCGACCAGTCGTTGAGCAGGCACAGACCGAAGACATGCTGCTCGGCTTCGGTCATGGACACCGGATCGCCGGACTCGTTGCCGGGGCCTATCCAGACGCCCATCTCCAGTTCGATGTCCAGGCGACGCGAGGGGCCGAGCACCGGCACCTCGGCCTCGGGGGGCTTGACCTGGCCGCAGGGACGGCGAAACGCCTGGCCCGAGACGCCGATGCTGGAGGAGCGGCCGTGATAGCCGACCGGCACCCACTTGTAGTTGGGCATCAGCGGCGAGTCGGGACGGAACTGGCGACCGATGTTGGTCGCGTGATGCACCGAGGTGTAGAAGTCGGTGTAGTCGCCCACGCGCGCCGGCACGGCGAACTCGGCCCCCGCCTGCGGCACCAGACAGGGTTCGAGCGCGGAGCGCTGCACGGAGTCCTCGCGCAGCCCGCGCGACAGGGCCAGGCGCAGCGCGCTCCAGGCCTGCGGTCCGCGGGCCATCAGTTCATTGAGCGTCGTGCCTGCTGCGGCGTGCGCCGCCGCCAGCGCGGCGCCGGCAAAAACGCGTGCCTGGGCCGCTGCAGCCAGGTCGACGATCTGGTCGCCGATGGCCACGCCGGCACGAAAGGCCTCGGTCGATCCCGCGCGGCGAAACAGCCCGAAGGGCAGGTTCTGGATCGGGAAGTCGCCCTGCGGCGCCCGGGCCGAACTGACCCAGCTGCGCAGCGCGGGGTCATGGGTTTCGTTGAGAAGGGAAGGCGTCATGGGCGACTCTCAGGACGATGTGTTGCCGTCGTGCATCCATTGGGCGTGCATGGGCGCGCGCCTGGTCTGCGCCCACTCATTGAGCATGTCCCACTTCACTTCATCGAGCGTGCGATGCATCTCGGGCGTGCCGCAGTCGGTGGCCAGCTCCAGGCGGTGCCCGTTGGTGTCGAAGAAGTAGATGCTCTTGAAGATCGTGTGATTCGTGGGGCCGATCACCGCGATGCCGGCGGCTTCCAGCCGCGCCTTGGCGGCCAGCAGCGTGTCCAGGGAATCGACCTTGAAGGCGATGTGCTGCACCCAGGCCGGCGTGTTGGGGTCGCGGTCCATGGGCGGCGAATTAGGCAGCTCGAAGAAGGCCAGCACGTTGCCGGCACCGGCATCGAGAAAGACGTGCATGTAGGGGTCCGGCGCCTGGGTCGAGGGCACCTGGTTTTCGGCAATCGCGAGCACGAAGTTCATGTCGAGGTGCTTGCCGTACCACTCGACGGTTTCCTTGGCATCGCGGCAGCGATAGGCGACGTGGTGCATGCGCTGGATCAGCATGTCCGGCTCCGGTTGGGTGGGTAAGGTCAGAGATCCCGCAGGGTTCCTGGTTGGTGAGCTTGTGCAGGCGATGCAGCCGCCAGGTGAGCATGCGGTCAAGCGGGTGGGCAGCAGGCACGGGTTGTGACGCAGTCAGAGTTGGTAACAGGTGTGACGGTATGGGGATTGCGCCCGCGAATATCCTTGGTCGGCGCCACCAGCCCGTGCCATGCACAGACTTCGAAGCCCTGGAGACCTTGTGCGGCCAGGGCGAACAGACGGCGTGCGCGGTTCAGAACGGGATTCATGGTGTTTCCGGCGAGTCGGCAGGAGCTCGGTTGCCGAGTATAGGGAGGAGATTGTTGCGCACGCAACGACTCTGCGAGGCCGTGCGAGGCGGGCAGAGTGCGCCGGTTTCGGCGTTATCCTTGCTGCCATGACCGCGATCACGATCTTTCACAATCCCGCGTGCGGTACCTCCCGCAACACGCTTGCCCTGATCCGTAACAGTGGCGTCGAGCCCACGGTCATCGAGTACCTGAAGACGCCGCCCGGCCGCGCGCGCCTGGTGGCGCTGATCGCAGCGATGGGCGTGCCGGTGCGCGAGGTGCTGCGCACCAAGGGCACGCCTCACGATGAACTGGGCCTGGGCGATCCCAAGTGGACCGACGACGAGTTGATCGACTTCATGGTGGCGCATCCCATCCTGATGAATCGACCCATCGTGCAAACCCCGCTGGGCACGCGGCTGTGCAGGCCGTCCGAGCGGGTGCTCGATCTGCTGTCCTCACCCCAGCAGGGCGCCTTCAGCAAGGAAGACGGCGAGGCGGTGATCGATGCTCAGGGCCGGCGCGTGAAGCCCTGATGCACTGCCTGCTCGATGTGAATAGGGGCAAGACGGGTCGTCCGGCCGGCAACACGTGGGTGGCATCCTGCGACACAGCGGTTGGCCATGGCCGCACAGGTCTGCGTCTGGAGAATACGGAAATCGGAGGGGTTACCATCAAGAAGGTGCCCGACCCTGATTCGGTCGGCCTTTGAATTTCCTGCTGACAATTTCCAGGGCGAGAAATGGTATGCGAAACAAGAAGCTGAAGATGGCTTTCGGACTTTACGGAGCAGGAGGGTTTGCCAGAGAAGTGATGCCGATCATCAGAGAGCACGTTTCGCGTGTCATGCAGTTGAACACAGAAGAAGACTCCGAGGTCTTTTTCATTGAAACCAAGCCGTCAGCAGCGGCAGTGAATGGCCATCCCTTGATTTCGGAAGACGAGTTTTTTGGCCTGGATTGCGAGCGACGATATTTCAACATTGCGATCGCAGACTCGAAGACACGAGAAAGGATCGCCAAGCAATGTATCGAAAGGGGTGCTGTACCGATGTCGGTGCAAGCGCCGAACTCCGTTGCATACGATCGAAACGAAGTCGGCGAAGGAGCCATTGTTTGCGCTTACAGCATGATCACGTCCAACACCAGGATCGGAAGGTTTTTCCACGCAAACATCTACTCTTACGTGGCTCACGATTGTGTGATCGGCGACTTTGTGACGTTTGCTCCCAATGTACATTGCAATGGCAATGTGCATATAAAGGATCACGCCTACATAGGGACGGGTGCGATCATAAAACAAGGCACTTCCAGCAAGCCGCTTGTCATTGGAGAGGGGGCTGTAGTGGGAATGGGTGCTGTCGTGACGAAGGATGTCGCGCCCTACACGACGGTCGTTGGAAATCCAGCCAAGCCGCACATCAAGGCATGACGTTTCCTCAACGGATGCTGAAAAACAATCGACTTGCATGCGACACGCACGCAGCATCAAGGCGGTGCGACGCCTCGTGTCATGCCGTATGCGGCATCAATCAGCCGTCCAGCCCGCCCGACTCCAGTGTCCAGCGTGCGCCGTTGTCCTGGGCCAGCACGGTCGCCAGCCAGGGCAGGCACTCCTGCAGCTGGGCGCGCAGTGTCCAGGGCGGGTTGATCACGAACAGGCCGCTGCCGTGCAGGCCCAGGCCATCGGCTGAGGGATGCCGAACGGTCAGGGCCGCATGCAGCCATTTCACGCCAGGCAGCCGCGACAGCTTGCGGACCAGTTCACCCGGTTCCGGGCGTTGCACCTGGGGATACCAGATCAGCTGACACCCGGTGGCAAAGCGGCTCAGTGCGCCCTTCACCGCGTCCACCGTGCGGGCGTAGTCGCGCTTGTCCTCGTAGGACGGGTCGATCACGATCAGGCCGCGACGCGGCGGCGGCGGCAGCAGGGCTTGCAGACCGACGAATCCGTCGGTGGCCGAAATCATCGTGCGTCGGGTGGCGTGGCGCCCGACGGCATCGATATTGCCGACCAGCACGGCGCACTCGTTGGTGTGCATCTCGAAGAGCCGCAGCCGATCGCGATCGCGCAGGTGTTGCAACGTGATGAAGGGTGAGCCCGGATAGCGGCGCAGGCGTGCGTCCGGATTTTCGGCGCGCACGACCTCCCGATAGTCGGCCACGGCCTGCGGCAGATCGTCCCGCTCCCAGAGTCGAGCGATGCCGTCTGCAAACTCACTGCGCTTGAGCGCCCAGTCGCTGTCCAGCGCATACAGGCCGGCACCCGCGTGGGTATCGATCACCCAGAACGGCGTGTCCTTCAGGGCGAGGTGGCGCAACAGCTGCACCAGGACGAGGTGCTTGAGGACATCGGCATGGTTGCCGGCGTGAAAGGCATGGCGGTAGCTGAACATGGGGTCCGAAACGAGAAGGGCATCGATCCTGCGCGTGTCAGGCTTGACGCGAACGCACGGTGCGCAGGACATCGCGGCCTGCGCAGAATACTCCTCGGGCTCAGTTGCGCCCGGGTGAGCCGCTCGCGCCGTGTTCGCGCAGAAAGGACAGCACGCCCTGCGCCGCCACCGCGCCACTGGCCAGGCAGGCGGTGAGCAGATAGCCGCCGGTGGGCGCTTCCCAGTCGATCATTTCGCCGGCGCAGAACACGCCAGGCAGGGGCCGCAGCATCAGGTGTTCGTCCATCGAATCGAAGCGCACGCCGCCTGCGGTGCTGATGGCCTCGGCCACCGGACGCGCGGCGCACAGGCGCAGCGGCCAGGCCTTCAGTTGCGCGGCCAGGAGCTCGGGATGTCGTAGCAGGCCGGCGAGGGCCTCGCTGTCGTGGGCTTCTCGCAGCAGGGCCGCCTTCACGCCCTCCAGGCCCGCCTGGCGCCGCAGGTGTGCGGCCACCGACTGTCCGGCACGCGGCCGTGCCAGCGCCTGGGTCAGTTGCGCGAGGCTGCGACCCGGCACCAGGTCCAGGTGAATCAGTGCCTGCCCGTCGCGGTCGATCGCGTCGCGCAGCCGCGCCGACACGGCGTAGACCAGGCTGCCCTCGATGCCGGTCGCAGTGAGCACGAATTCGCCCTGGCGCTCGAAGGGCGGCTCATGTCCGTCATCGAAGTGCAGCCGGACCGACTTGATCGGCGCGCCGGCGTGATGGGCGACGAGATGTTCGCTCCAGCCAGGCGTGCCGTCTGCGCGGGCGACATCGAATCCGCAGTTGGCAGGCCGCAGCGGCGAGAGTCCGACGTCTTGCGCACGCAGCCAGTCGACCCAGGCGCCGTCGCTGCCGAGCTGCGGCCAGCTGGCCCCGCCCAGGGCCAGCACAACCGCATCGGCCCGCACGGTGATCGCGCCGGTGGGGGTGTCCAGGCACAGGCCAGGTGGGGTCTCGTCGGCTGCCGCCTGCGCTGCGCCCGTCCAGCCTGTCCAGCGGTGACGCGCGTGCAGCCGCAGGCCTTGCCGCTTCAGACGATGCAACCACGCGCGCAGCAGGGGCGCGGCCTTCATGCCCTCGGGAAAGACCCGTCCGGACGAGCCGACGAACGTGGCGGCACCCAGGTCATCGGCCCAGGCCCGGATCGCCTGCGGGCCCAGGTGGTCCAGCCAGGCGGCGACCTGCGGTGCGGCCTGCGCGTAGCGTGCGGCAAAGGCTGCGAGCGGCTCGCTGTGGGTGAGGTTCAAGCCACCCTTGCCGGCCAGCAGGAACTTTCTGCCGGCTGAAGGCTTGGCCTCATAGAGGTCGACGGACAGGCCGGCATCGAGCAGACCCTGCGCAGCCATCAGGCCGGCGGGGCCGGCGCCGACCAGGGCAATCCGGGCGTTCAACGCGGCCTCATCAGTGCGGCAGGCGACGCGCTGCGCCCGCCTCGTACCAGCCCTTGCTGCGATTGACGATGCGCACGACCAGCAGCATCACCGGCACCTCGATGAGCACACCGACCACGGTTGCGAGCGCCGCACCCGATTCGAATCCGAACAGACTGATCGCCGCGGCCACCGCGAGCTCGAAGAAATTGCTGGCGCCGATCAGGGCAGACGGGCAGGCGACTTCATGCGACTCGCCGACCCGGCGGTTGAGCCAGTAGGCCAGCCCCGCATTGAAGAACACCTGGATCAGGATGGGGACGGCGAGCATCGCGATCACGGCCGGTTGCGCGAGGATGGCCGAGCCCTGGAAGGCGAACA
>JBILSK010000116.1:0-6267 GCA_044372165.1 Burkholderiaceae bacterium
TCGGGTAGACGCACACGAAGGTGTCGGCCTTCTTGGAGAGCTCCTCGATGTACGGGCGCATCAGCGCCGCACCCAGGGCGCAATTGAGGCCGATGGTGAGCGGGCGCGCATGGCGCACCGAATTCCAGAAAGCCTCCACCGTCTGACCCGACAAAATGCGACCCGAGGCATCGGTCACCGTGCCGGAAATCATGATCGGCAGGGTGCGGCCGATGCGCTCGAAGACTTCGTCGATCGCAAAGAGCGCGGCTTTCGCGTTGAGCGTGTCGAAGATGGTCTCGACCAGCAGCAGATCGACCCCGCCTTCGATCAGCGCCTCGGTCTGCTCGACATAGGCCGCGCGCAGCTCCTCGAAAGTGACGTTGCGTGCGCCCGGATCGTTCACATCCGGCGAGATCGACGCGGTCTTGGGCTGTGGGCCCAGGGCGCCGGCCACGAAGCGGGGCTTGTCAGGCGTCGAGTAGCGGTCGGCTTCCTGGCGGGCAATGCGCGCCGAGGCGAGGTTCATCTCGCGCGCCAGATCCGCCATGCGGTAGTCGGCTTGCGCGATCGTGGTCGCCCCGAAAGTGTTGGTCTCGATGATGTCCGAGCCAGCCGCCAGATACTGCGCGTGAATTTCGGCGATGACCTGCGGGCGGGTGATCGAGAGCAGCTCGTTGTTGCCCTTCACGTCATGCGCGAAGTCGGCAAAGCGCTGGCCTCGGTAGTCGGCCTCGGAGAGCTTGTAGCGCTGGATCATCGTGCCCATCGCGCCGTCCAGGATCAGGATGCGTCGGGACAGCAGATCACGCAGGCGGGTCTCGAGGACCGAGACCGAGTGACTGGCAGGAACAGAAGAGGCGGCTTGAGGCATTGATGCAGTGGCGGACATCGGTGCGCTGGGAGGCGGCTGAGGCCGTCGATGGTAACCCGGGCCTGCACACCTCAGACTCGGCGCCCGTCTGTCCGGCATTCAGGCCGGATCCACGGTAGAGGAGCGCGACTTGAGCGATTCGGTGAGGCTCACCCATACTCATCCACACTCGCCCGCGAGCATCGCTCGCGCCTCCACTCTTGCCAGAGCACCCCATGACCACCACCGTCGCCTTCGAGCGCAGCCACCACATCCTGATCGACGCCCCGCCCCAGGCGGTCTTCGACTATGTCACCAACCCCCAGTCCTGGCCGGAGTGGATCGCGGTCTCGCACCATGTCGAAAGCGAGAACCGGCCGCTGCGCACCGGCGAGACCTTCCGGGAGAAGTGGTTTTCGCGCGAGGAGATCCTGCTGGAGTGGGTGGTGCTGGAGGCAGACCGCCCGGGTCGCTGGATCGCGCAGACCGGAGCCGGCTTCATCGGACCGATCGTTGTGCAGTACGACTTCGAGGTCGTGGACGGCCAGACCCGCTACACGCGCACCGTGCGCAATCCGTCGCGGCCCAAGGCCCCGACCGAGGCCATGGTGGCGCGCATCGACGCGGAAGCGGCGATTGCGCTGGCCAACATCAAGTCCAATGTCGAGGGGCGCATCAAAGGCTGAGCCTGCACTCGCCGGGGTGGCACGCACCCGCCGGGATCAGGCGGTGGGCGCCGCCTCGAAGACCCCGGGGGTAGCGCACCAGGTCGGCGACCGCCCTGATCCTGTCGCCAAAAGGCAGGGCGCCCGCGCCACGAAAGTACCGGCCGCGCTGCGCACCTGAAGCAGACATCACCCTCGAGGAGAGGAGATCAATGGATCGCCCTTTGAATGCATCACGCCTGAGCACCACCCTGCCTGCACTGCCTGTGCAACCCATCACCCAGGATGTGCTGAAGGAAAAGTATTTCAAGCACGGCGAAGCCGATGTCGCCGAACTGTTCGATCGGGTCGCCCGTGCATTGGCCAGCGTCGAAAAACCCGAACGCCAGGCTGAATTCGAGCAGAAATTCCGGCGCAATCTGCAAGCCGGTGCGATTGGCGCTGGCCGCATCATGAGTGCCGCAGGCAGTGGCATCAGTGCCACGCTGATCAATTGCTTCGTTCAACCGGTGGGCGATTGCATTCAGGGAACAGACGATGCCGGCTATCCCGGCATTTACGAGGCACTGCGCGAAGCGGCCGAAACCATGCGCCGCGGCGGCGGAGTCGGCTACGACTTTTCACGTATCCGTCCTCGTGGCGCACGCGTGAAAGGCACGGAATCGACCGCCTCCGGCCCGTGCAGCTATATCAATGTCTTTGATCAGTCCTGCGCCACGGTGGAAAGCGCCGGCGCCCGTCGCGGCGCGCAGATGGGCGTCTTGCGCATCGACCATCCCGATGTGCGGGAATTCATCACCGCCAAGCGAACGCCCGGCCGCTGGAACAACTTCAATGTCTCGGTCGCAGTGCCCGATGCCTTCATCCAGGCGGTCCGAGACGACAGCCCCTGGGAGCTGGTCCATGCCGCCTCCCCGGGTCCGGCGCCGCATGCGCCGGGAGTGCGCCAGCGCAGCGACGGTCTGTGGGTCTATGAGACAGTGAGCGCTCGCGAACTTTGGGACACCGTGATGCGGTCGGCCTATGACTTTGCCGAGCCGGGCATCCTGTTCCTCGATCAGATCAACCGCGACAACAACCTGCGAGCGATCGAAGGCATCGCCGCCACCAACCCGTGTGGTGAGCAACCACTTCCGCCCTATGGCTGCTGCGATCTGGGGCCTGTCATTCTGACGCGGTGGGTCCGCCATCCCTTCGGGGCCGGTGGACGCGCCCAGTTCGACTTCGATGGCTTTACCGAGGCGGTCCGCCTGCAGGTCCGGGCGCTGGACAACGTCCTGGAACTGACCCACTGGCCCTTGCCCCAGCAGCAGGAAGAAGCGCAGGCCAAGCGACGCATCGGGGTCGGCTTCACCGGACTGGGTGACACCCTGGTGATGCTGGGCCTCAAGTACAACGCCGAAGACGGCCGGGAGATGGCCGGCCGGATTGCGCAGGCGATGCGCGATGCCGCCTATTCGGCCTCGGTCGAACTGGCCAAGGAGAAAGGCGCCTTCCCGCGCTTCAATGCCGCGGAGTATCTGGCCGACGGCACCTTTGCCAGTCGCCTGCCCCTGCCGATTCAAGATGAGATCCGTCAGCACGGCATCCGCAATAGCCATCTGCTGTCGATTGCACCGACGGGTACGGTGAGTCTGGCTTTTGCCGACAATGCCTCCAATGGCATCGAGCCGGCCTTTTCGTGGACCTATCTGCGCAAGAAACGCGAGGCCGATGGCAGCAGCTCGCAATACGAGGTGCAGGACCATGCCTGGCGGGTCTATCAGGCCTTGGGTGGGAATGTCGATCAGTTGCCGGAGTCATTTGTAGGCGCTCTGCAGATGGATGCGCAGGATCACATCGCGATGATGCAACGGGTCCAGCCCTTCGTGGATACGGCGATTTCCAAGACGGTCAATGTGCCGGCCGACTATCCCTACGATGCCTTCAAGAATCTGTATCTGCAGGCCTGGCAAGCCGGACTGAAAGGCCTGGCCACTTATCGGCCCAATTCGATTCTGGGCGCCGTCCTGGAAGTCATGCCGCAAGCGGACACGGCCGCTGCATCCGATCGCACGGCAGTGATCGACCCGATGCGCACCGTCATCGAAAGTCGTCCCAAAGGGGCGCTGGATGCCGTGGCCGAAAAGATCGAATACTGGACGCACGAAGGCCAGAAGACGCTTTATCTGATTGTTTCATTCCTGCCAGTGCCTTGTCCGGATGGATCGGGATTCATGGACCGGGCCATCGAATTCTTCATGCCGGTCGGACAGAGCGGGGAATCGCAGCAATGGATCACCTCGAGCATGCGGCTGTTGTCATTGGCGGCCCGGGGCGGCTTTCTCGAACGCGCCTTGAGCGACATGCGAAAGGTGGCCTGGGATCGCGGCCCGGTGCGGCACGGGTTTCGCACCCGCGACGATGGCACCCGGGTGCCGCTGTGGCATGACTCGGAAGTGGCGGCCATGGCCTATGCGATCCAGAACATCCTGGAGACCCGGGCGCGTCGACCTGGCGGGCCAGTGGAAGTCGACCGATCGCAGGCGATCGAGGCCGAGCTGCCCTGGTCCGGATCAACTGGATCCACCGGGTCGACCCCGCCGTCCGGCGTGATGGCGGGGAAGAAATGTCCAGAGTGCGGCGCGCATGCGGTGATCCGCAAGGACGGCTGCGAGTACTGCACCGAGTGCGGGCATATCGGGGCGTGCGGCTGAGGGCGCGGGCGGCCAGCGGCGCGTGCCTTGATCATGGGTAAGCGTCGTTAATTGACCCGTGGGGGGTCGCGGGTGGCACGGCATTTGCATACCTTCTTGTATCCAAGTCAGGATGCACCAAGATGGTTACCCACACCGCCAGCCCACCCCCCTTGCCACAGGATTCAACCTCCGTTGCGCAAGCCTCTGCAGCCTGGATCCATCGGCTCGCGCAGCCACTGGAAGGCGCGGCGCACGGCCCGCTTCAGGGCCTGTGCTTTGCGGTCAAGGACAACATCGATGTGTGCGGACTGCCGACCACGGCTGCCTGCCCAGCGTTCGAATACACCCCAGACAGCAGTGCCAGGGTGGTGCAACGTCTGCTCGATGCTGGTGCAACGCTGCTCGGCAAGACGAACCTGGACCAGTTCGCCTGTGGTCTGAACGGAACCCGGTCGCCCTGGGGAGCGGTGCCCAACGCGTTCGATCCTCGATTCGTCAGTGGAGGGTCCAGTTCAGGCTCGGCATATGTTGTCGCAACCGGACAGGCGGACTTCGCATTGGGTACCGATACCGCAGGGTCCGGGCGGGTCCCTGCCGGGCTGAACAATATCGTCGGCCTCAAACCGAGCCGGGGTCTCATCAGCGCACGAGGCGTCGTGCCGGCGGCTCAGAGCGTCGATGCCGTGTCCATCTTCGCCCGAACCGTATCGACAGCCTGGCAGGTCCTGCTCAGTGCCCGGGGATTCGATCCTGAAGACCCCTATTCGCGCGAGATTCAATGGGACACCCGCCCCTGGGGTGATCGCTTCAGCTTCGGGGTACCCGCGCAGCCTGAATTCTTCGGTGATGCGCTGGCTGAGGCTGCATTCGAGCAAGCTGTCGAGCGATTGCGCGAGATGGGTGGCGAAGCCGTCTGCATCGACTATCGCCCTTTGGCCGAAGTTGCGGCGCTCCTCTATGACAGCGCCCTTGTGGCAGAGCGGTACGCCGCCATTCGTCCGTTTCTGGACGCCCACGAAGACCAGGTCATGGAGCCGGTCCGCAGCATCATTGCGGCTGGGCGAGGCTACAGCGCGGCCGACGTGTTCACCGCACGAACCCGCCTGCAGGCCCTCGCGCAGCGCATTTCTCCGATGTGGACCCGCATTCAGACATTGGTGGTCCCCACGGCGCCCACGCATTTCAGCATCGCCGCCATGCAGGCCGATCCGGTACGTCTCAACCGGCAGCTCGGTCACTACACCAACTTTGTCAATCTGCTCGACTACGCGGCATTGTCGGTGCCCAGTTCCATCCGCAGTGATGGGCTGCCATTCGGCATCACCCTGATCGGCCCTTGCGGGTCCGACTGGCGTCTGGCGGAACTCGGCATGCGCTACCAGGCGCTGACCGATCTGACCCTGGGCGCAACCCCGACACGCATGTCGCAGCAGCCCGCGCAGGGACTGCCCCCGGGCACCTCTTGCGCCACCGTTCGCATCGCAGTGGTCGGCGCCCACCTGAGTGGCATGCCCCTCAACGGGCAACTGACCGAGCGCGGCGCCAGGTTGTTGCAGGCAACACGGACTCGGCCCGACTACCGCCTGTTCGCGCTGGCCGACAGCGTGCCTCCCAAACCAGGCCTGCTGCGGGTCGCACCGTCCCAGGGTCACTGCATCGACGTCGAAGTCTGGGAAATGCCTGTCCAGCATTACGGCTCGTTCGTCGCGCTGATCCCGCCGCCGCTTGGCATCGGAACCCTGGCGCTCGAAAGCGGCGATCAGGTCCAGGGGTTTCTGTGTGAACCCCAGTCGCTCCTCGAGGCCCGGGACATCAGTCACTTCGGAGGATGGCGCCGCTATGTCGGTCGCCCTCCGGAGTGAACCCCAGCGCCTCGTCGTATCACGCTCGCACTGCCTCACCCCGTCACTGCACAGCCCAGCCCACAGGAGATCATCATGACGCATCACCTCACTTGCCGTGCCCCCTCTGGCCTCGCGGATGCCCCGGCCAAAAAGCGCCCACGTCGAACCCTGCTCAAGGCGGCGGGTGCCGGGTTGAGCGTACTTGCCGCGCCGGCAATCGTCTCCGCGCAAACCACACCCAGGATCCG
>JBILSK010000117.1:0-6262 GCA_044372165.1 Burkholderiaceae bacterium
TGGTGACCATCCTGATCATGGGTGTCGCCACCTTCATCACCGGCATCCTGCCGACCTACGCCTCGATCGGCGTGGCCGCACCGATCATGCTGATCGGCCTGCGTCTGCTGCAGGGCCTGGCGCTCGGCGGCGAATACGGCGGGGCGGCAACCTATGTGGCCGAGCACGCGCCGCACGGTCGGCGCGGCTTCTACACGTCCTGGATCCAGACCACGGCCACCATCGGCCTGATGCTGGCCCTGATCGTGATCCTGGCCACCCGCACCTCCCTGGGCGAAAAGGAATTCGCCGAATGGGGCTGGCGGATTCCCTACCTGGTGTCCATCGTCCTGCTGGGCATCTCGGTGTGGATTCGCCTGCAACTGAGCGAGTCGCCGGCCTTCACCAAGATGAAGGAAGAGGGCAAGCACTCCAAGGCGCCGCTCACCGAGTCCTTCGGCCAGTGGAAGAACCTCAAGGTGGTGATTCTTGCCCTGATCGGCCTGACCGCCGGCCAGGCCGTGGTCTGGTACACCGGGCAGTTCTACACGCTGTTCTTCCTCGAACGCATGGCCAAGGTCGATGGCGCCACCGCCAACATCCTGGTGGCGATCTCGCTGATCATCGGCACGCCCTTCTTCGTGCTGTTCGGCGCACTGTCCGACAAGATCGGCCGCAAGCCGATCATCATGGCCGGACTGCTGATCGCGGCGTTGACCTACTTCCCCTTGTTCAAGGCGCTGACCCACTACGCGAACCCGTCGCTGGAGGCTGCGCAGCTGAATTCGCCGATCAAGGTCGCCGCCGACCCCGCGGGCTGCTCCTTCCAGTTCAACCCGACCGGCACGGCCAAGTTCACCACGGCCTGCGACGTGGCCAAGGCCTACCTCGCCACCAACGGCTTGAACTACACCAACGAGCCGGGTGCGGCCGGTGCGATGGCGTCGGTGAAGATCGGCGACAAGGTGATCCAGGCCTATGACGGCAAGGCGGCCAATGCCAAGGAAGAGGCCGCCCGCTTCAAGAAGGAGATGGATGAGGCGGTGAAGGCTGCCGGCTATCCTGCCAAGGCCGATCCGGCACAGATGAACAAGCTGATGATCGTGCTGCTGCTCACCATCATGGTGATCTACGTGACCATGGTCTACGGTCCGATCGCTGCCATGCTGGTCGAGTTGTTCCCCACGCGCATCCGCTACACGTCGATGTCGCTGCCTTATCACATCGGCAATGGTTGGTTCGGCGGCTTCCTGCCGGCCACTGCCTTTGCGATCGTGGCGGGCCAGGGTGACATCTACTCAGGCCTGTGGTACCCGATCATCATCGCCTTGGTGACTTTCGCGATCGGCATGCTGTTCGTGAAGGAAACCAAGGACGTCGACATCTACGCCGAGGACTGAAGCACATCATGTGGAAGATCATCATCGGGTTCGTCGCGCTGTCAGCCGTGGCCATCTTCGTGATGCTGCAAGGCGGGCACATTGAAATGGGCGGCGAGCATGCCGGCCAGGAAGCGATGCAGAAGGAGTCGGCGCCGGCCGACAAGAAGCACTGAGTGAGAAATGCCCGGGGCCCTTGTGGCTCCGGTGTGTCGCGGGCCGTCGGGGCGTCTACAATGACGACTTTCGCCGGCCCGTTTTTTTTCTGGGGCGGCGCTGCGGCCGTTCCGATCGACGTCAGGTGACTGATGTCGCAACGTCCTCCCAGACCTGGTAGCACAGCCCTTGAAGATTCCGGCCGATCCCAAGAGTCGTCAGTTTCTGCAACTGAACCGCTATCGGCGGGAGCGGCAGACGGTTCATGTCTACCTGCTCAGTGGCACGCGTTTCACCGGACGCATTCGATCCTTCGATGTGCACACGCTGCTGCTCGAGACCCAGCAGGGTGAGATGGTGATCTATACGCACGCGATCAGCACCATCGAGCAGGCGCTGCCGCAGCGGGGGGCCAGGCGTCCGGCCGGCGGCGGGATGCCCCGCCGCGCCGAAGGTGGGGCGCCGGGTCCCGGCCGCTTCGGCGAACGCTCCGAGCGCTCGCCTCTGCTCGCAAATCGTCGCAGCTGGGATGCCGAGGCCATGCCCGACTCCGACCCCGATGTCGAATTGCCCCGGACGCCTGTGCGCACGGCACCTGCCGCGCCCACGGTGACCATCGTTCGACGCCGTTCGAGACTGGTGCCACCGCGCTCCACCGAGTAAGCAGGCCCCTCGAATCAGCGGCCCGATTTCGGGCCACCGCGCCTCAGCGTTTCAGCTGGATCGGCGGAATCGTCAGCGCGAGCGCCGCGGCGAACAACGAAGCTGCGCCTGCAATGACGAAGGCAAGGCGAAATGCATCCGCCAGCAGACTGGGGTCGGCCTCTCGAATGGCGGTGCCACCGGTGGCCGCCAGCACGATGGAGGTCAGGACCGCCACGCCGATCACGCCGCCCAGCGACCGGAAGAAGGCGACGGTTGCCGTGACGACACCGATCATGGCCGGGCCCACTTCCATCTGGGCCACCACCATCACCGCGGGCAGCGTCATGCCCAGCCCGAGCCCCAGCGGCACCATCGCCATTGCCATGAACGTCGTCGATGACGCAGGCAAAAAGGCGATGGCGAGCAGGGCCAGACCCGCCAGCGCGCAGCCGACGGTGGTCATCCGCCCCAGATGCCGGGTGCGGATCATGATGCGTCCTGCCGTGAAGGCGCCCGAGGGCACGGCCAGCGTGAGCGCGATCAGGCGCACCGCCACCTGGTCGGGGCGGGCGCCGCCCACCGACTGCATTGCCAGAGGCAGCAGCACGGTGGTGCCTATCATCACGAAGAAGTTCAGGGCGGTGATCACGCAGCAGATCAGCACGATCCGGTTGCGAAACAGCGACAAGGGAACGATGGGGTGTTCGGCATCGGCTTCTCGCCAGGCCCATCCACCGAGCAACGCGATGCCCGTCGCCGCCAGCGCCAGGGTCGAGGTGCCCAGCCATCCGGCGCCCTGGCCGATGCGCGTGATGGCAATCAGCAGAGTGGCCAGGCCTGCCGCGAGCAGCGCCGCCCCGAGCCAGTCGATGTGCGCTTCACCCTTGGGCCGAGCGCTTTGCGCCGGCAGGACCCTGCGTACCAGCCACAACGACAGCACGGCGATCGGCAGATTGGCGATGAAGATGGCGCGCCAGGAGATGTATTCGGTCAGCAGTCCGCCGGCCAGCGGTGCGACCAGGGCCGAGGTGGCAAAGACACCTGAAAAATAGGCTTGAAACCGGCCTCGCTCAGGGCCGGAGACGACGTCGGCCACAGCGGCCTGGGCGAGTGCGAAGACGGCACCGCTGCCCAGTCCCTGCAGCACGCGCGAGGCGACCAGCATGGGCATCGAGGTGGACAGCGCACAGGCGATCGAGCCCGCGATGGCAATCAGGATGGCCAGGCTGATCAGGGGGCGGCGTCCGTGCAGGTCGGACAGCTTGCCGTAGATCGGCGTGGCGATGGTGCCTGCGACCAGATAGCCGGCCATGACCCAGGCAATCAGGGACAGCCCGCCGAGTTCCCGGCCGATCGTGAGCAAGGCGATCGGCACCATCGACTGGTCGATGGCCGACAGGAAACTCACCGGCATCAGACCGATGATCACCCGCTTGGCGTGAGCGAAGCGGGCGGCCTCGTCGTCCGGCGCGGCCGTCGACGCGGCTGCGCGAGCCGCGTCTGCGCTCACTCTCAGGCGCCCAGCATCTGGCCGCCGTCGACCGCGATGGTCTGACCGGTGACCCAGCGAGCCCGGTCCGAGGCCAGGAAGGTGGCCACTTCGGCGATCTCGTCGTCCGTCCCCAGGCGACCGAAGGGGATGCTGGCGTGAATGCGTTTGTAGAGTTCAGGCGCATTCTTCTTGCGGTCTTCCCACACGCCGCCGGGGAATTCGATCGAGCCTGGCGCGATGCAGTTCACCCGGATGCCCTGGCGGGCATACATCGCCGCCTGGCTGGTGGTGTAGTGGATGACCGCGGCCTTGGCAGCGCCATAGGCAGCCGTGCGCGTGGAGGGTGCCAGGCCCGAGATCGAGGAGATGTTGATGATGGATGGGCCGTGTCCCTTCAGCAGAAAGGGCACGGCCGCGCGGCTGGCGCGCACGACGGCCTGCACATCCACATTCAGGCTGGCGGCCCAGCCTTCCTCGGTGTCGCCGGCGCCGAAGGCCGAAGCATTGTTGACCAGCACATCGACACCGCCCAGGGCCAGAGCCGCAGCGGTCACCCAGGCTTCGATCTGCTGGGCGTTGCCCAGGTCGCAGACCATGGCATGGGCCGTGCCGCCATGCTTGGCGATCTCGGTCCGCGTGGCCTCCAGCGTGTCGGCGCCGCGTGCGCAGATCGACACTGCCGCGCCCTGACGCGCGAAGGCCAGCGCCATCGCCCGACCGATGCCGCGACTGCCGCCTGCCACCAGAACGCGCCGGCCCTTGAATTCCTGAGTGCTCATGTCTGTGTCTCCTTGTCGTGATGGTGACGGCGAGGGGTGGGTCAATCGAGCCCCTCGCCGAATCGATCAGCTGAACGCGGCAATGCCGGTCTGGGCGCGGCCCAGGATCAGCGCGTGAATGTCATGCGTGCCTTCGTAGGTGTTGACCACCTCCAGGTTGACCAGATGGCGGGCCACACCGTACTCGGCACTGATGCCGTTGCCACCCATCATGTCGCGGGCCATGCGCGCGATGTCCAGAGCCTTGCCACAGGAGTTGCGCTTCATGATCGAGGTGATTTCGACCGAGGCCGTGCCCTCGTCCTTCATGCGACCCAGCCGCAGGCAGGCCTGCAGGCCCAGCGTGATCTCGGTCTGCATGTCGGCCAGCTTCTTCTGGATCAGCTGGTTGGCGGCCAGCGGACGACCGAACTGTTTGCGATCGAGCACATACTGGCGCGAGCGGTGCCAGCAATCTTCCGCGGCACCCAGCGCGCCCCAGGCGATGCCGTAGCGGGCGCTGTTCAGGCAGGTGAAGGGGCCCTTGAGACCTTCGACGCCGGGCATCAACTGCTCATCCGACACGAACACGCTGTCCATCACGATTTCGCCGGTGATCGAGGCGCGCAGGCCGACCTTGCCCTGGATCTTGGGTGCGGTCAGCCCCTTCATGCCCTTTTCCAGGATGAAGCCCTTGATACGGCCGTCGAAATCCCCGCCCTGGCACTTGGCCCAGACGACGAAGACGTCTGCGATCGGGCTGTTGGAGATCCACATCTTGGCGCCCGTGAGTTGCCAGCCGCCATCGACCCGTTTGGCGCGCGTCTCCATGCTGCCCGGATCGGAGCCGTGATTGGGTTCGGTCAGGCCGAAGCAGCCGATCCATTCACCGCTGGCCAGCTTGGGCAGGTACTTGCGGCGCTGGGCTTCCGACCCGAAGTCGTGGATCGGCAGCATCACCAGCGAGCTTTGCACGCTCATCATCGACCGGTAGCCGGAGTCGACCCGCTCGACCTCCCGGGCGATCAGGCCGTAGCTGACATAGTTCAGGCCGGGGCCGCCGTATTCGGTCGGGATGGTCGGGCCAAGCAGGCCGATGGCACCCATCTCGCGAAAGATCTCGACGTCGGTGCGCTCGTCCAGGAAGGCTGAGGTCACACGCGGCGCGAGCTTGTCCTGGCAGTAGGCCAGGGCCGCGTCGCGGACCATGCGTTCATCTTCGGTCAGCTGCGCGTCGATCAGCAGCGGGTCGTCCCATTTGAAGACGGCCTTCGCGCCGTGGGTCGCGCCGTGGGTCGAATCGTGTGCGTTCATGGGGTCAGTCCTGCAGAGGGTGCGGGTGCGCTGCCTGGTCGGCAGCTGCGTCTAACCCTCGATTCTAGTCGCTGTCGCCAGGCCTTGCTGCGATGCCCCGTGGATGCAGGAGGGCCAGACAGGGCACTGGTACCATCGGCAATGACCGATCCCTCGCAAGGAGCGCAGACATGATCGAGATGGCAACCCTGGGGGGCGGCTGCTTCTGGTGCCTGGAAGCGGTGTACCTGGACGTCGAGGGCGTGACCCGCGTGGAGTCCGGTTATGCCGGCGGATCGGTATCGAATCCGAGCTACGAGCAAGTCTGCAATGGCGGCACCGGCCATGCCGAGGTGGTGCGTGTCGAATTCGATGCGGCGCGCATCAGCTACCGGGAGATCCTGCAGATCTTCTTTGCCATCCACGATCCGACCACGCTGAACCGCCAGGGCAATGACATCGGGACCCAGTACCGCTCGGTCATCCACACGCATTCGGCCCAGCAGCAGGAAATCGCCCAGGCACTGATCGAGGACCTCGAGCGCCAGCGGGTGTTCGAT
>JBILSK010000118.1:0-6254 GCA_044372165.1 Burkholderiaceae bacterium
CGTGCGCAACTGGAAGGAAGTGATCTGGGCGATCACCACCCGGGTCGATCCGCTGCGCGACACCACCCTGGTCGACCGCACCCCGATCGACTACCTGGACTTCGCCTCGCCGGTGTCCGGGCTGGGTTCCAAGATGGGCATCGACGCAACCAACAAATGGCCGGGAGAAACCGACCGGGAATGGGGGCGCACGATTCGCATGTCGGACGCGGTGAAGAATCGCGTCGATGCGATGTGGGGCGAACTCGGGCTGAGCTGAAGGGGCGCTCAGCCGTTCGAATGCACCCAGCGCAGCAGGGCATCCTGCGCGGGTCCACTGCCCTCGGCGCGCGGGCCGTTGACCAGCATCACCACCGCATAGCGTCGCCCCGAGGCGGCATTGACGTAGCCCGCGATGCTGCGCACATCGTTCAGGCTGCCGGTCTTGATCCAGGCATTGCCGGCCACCGGATCGGTCTTCAGGCGCGCTTTCATGGTGCCGTCGACCCCCACCACCGGCAATGACTCGATGTAGACCGGCGCCCAGGGGCTGGCGGCCGCGTCGATCAGCAGACGGGCCATCGCCGCCGGCGCGATGCGCTCGCGACGAGACAGCCCGGAGCCGTTGTCGATGATCAGCTCGGGGCTGCGCAAGCCGCGTTTTTCCAGCCACCCATTGACGACACTGCGCGCCCGCTCCAGGGTCGCCGGGCGACGGCGCTGCGCGTCGGCCGATGTCTGCAACATGACCTGGCGCGCCATCACGTTGTTGCTGAACTTGTTGATGTCGCGCACCACGTCCGACAGCGTGCGCGGCGATTGCCAGTGCAGCAGCACCGGCAACTTGGCCTCGACGTTGCGCTCGACGACCGTGCGCCCGCTCCAGCTGCCGCCCGCGGCACGCCAGGCCGCCCCGAAGAAGGCATGGGTGAACTGCCGGTGGTTGAGCAGCGCCATCAGCGTCGACTGCTCGCCGCAGGCTGCCGAATACTGCCCGGACACGCGGATCGAGGGCGACTCCTCCGGCCCGGACTCACGAATGGCGAGCCGACCGACCCCGCTCCTGCAGGGGCCGCGCACAAGCTTCACCTCGTCGATCACCGGGACGTCCAGGGGCGGATCGAACAGCACCGCCAGACGCTCGCCCTCGGGGCGCACCACCACCCGCACCGCCTTGAAGTTCATCAGGGCCGCACTCGGGCGCACGTTGTAGGGCTGGGAATGGTCGCCATCGATGGACTCCCCCGACGCTTCGGCCAGGCTGTAGAGCGAGTCGTCCACCACCAGGTTGCCGCGGATCTCGCGCAGCCCGTTGGCCCGCAGCCGCATGATGATCTCGGTGAGATCCTCGATCACCAGCTTGGGGTCGCCGCCACCTTGCAGGACCAGATCGCCGTCGAGCACGTCGCCCTCCAGCCGGCCGCGCATCAGCAAGGTGGTACGCCAGCGAAAGTCCGGCCCCAGCAGCGACAGGGCCGCGTGGGTCGTCACCAGTTTCATGGTGGACGCCGGATTGAAGGCCATCTCGGCGTTGTACGACACCAGCGGGGCGCCGCCCTCCAGCGGCACGACCATCACGCCGACCTCATGGGGTGCCAGGGCCACGGCACGCAGGGCGTCGGCGACCGGGGGCGGCAGCGACTGCGCGACAGCAGGCGTTGCGACGGTCCACAGACCGACCAGACCAAGCAGACATACCCAGCCGACCAACGCACCGAGCGGACCGGTTCGTGGGCCGCGCCGCGCCGCGCCTGCCGACCCTGCTGCCGCCTGCCCGAGCCACCTTCCTGCCGCCACACCCCACCCGCTGCTTGCCGCCGATAATCGGCGATCATCTCACGACCGCTTGTGCCGTCCTGGTACCGCCCGCAGCCCCCCCACCGACCTCCCTTCGAAGGAACTCTCCCTCATGAAGCTCGACTCGAAAGTCGCCCTGCTCACGGGCGCCGCCCAGGGCATCGGCCTGGCCTGTGCACTGCGCTTTGCCCGCGAAGGCGCACGCGTAGGCATCGTCGACACGGACACTGCCCGCGGCGCCGAGGCCGTCAAGACCATCGGTGCCGATCGGGCCGTGTTCATCGAAGGCGATGTGGCCCGCTCCGACACCGCCCGCCAGGCGATTGCCACGGTCACCGAGCGTTTCGGCGAGATCGACATCCTGCTCAACAACGCCGGGATCACCCACGCAGCCGATTTCCTGGAGATCGAGGAGGCCGATTTCGATCGGGTGCTGGATATCAACCTGCGCTCCTACTTCGTGTTCGGCCAGGCGGTGGCGCGGCGGATGGCGGCCGCGGCCCGAGGCGGCGTGATCATCAACATGTCCAGCGTGAACGCGATTCTCGCCATCCCCAACCAGGTGCCCTACGTGGTGTCCAAGGGCGGGGTGAACCAGCTGACCCGGGTGATGGCGATTGCCCTGGCGCCGCACGGCATCCGCGTCAATGCGATCGGCCCCGGCACCATAGGCACGGAGCTGGCCCGCAAGGCAGTGCTCGGCTCGCCGGCCGCCGAACGCACGATCATGTCGCGCACACCGCTGGGGCGGCTGGGCGAACCCGACGAGGTGGCCAGCGTGGCGGTGTTTCTGGCCAGTGACGATGGCTCCTACTTCACCGGGCAGACGCTCTATCCGGACGGCGGGCGGCTGGCGCTCAACTACTTGATGCCGACGCAGTGAGATCGACGACCTGAGGCCGACGCACTGACGCCGACCCGCGGACAGCGCCCGGGCGAAGCCAACCGAGCAGGCACCCGCTCGGTGCGTCCACGCATCAAAAAGGTGCGCGGACGCACCGTCGCGGCGCCCGAACGTCACAGGCGTTGCACGATTCGGGCGAATGAGCCCGGATCTGCACCGCCCCGACCTTGGGCACAGGCAGGAACGATTCGTGCTTTCCCGGTGCGAACTGCACACGGAGCGGGCATATGGATTCTCTCAAGAGCGGCACTGACACCCTGTTCATCCTGCTGGGCGCCATCATGGTGCTGGCCATGCACGCAGGATTCGCCTTCCTGGAGCTGGGCACGGTTCGCTACAAGAACCAGGTCAACGCCCTGGTCAAGATCCTGGTCGATTTCTCGATCTCGACCCTCGCCTACTTCCTGGTGGGTTACGCGGTGGCCTATGGCACCGGTTTTTTCGTCGGCGCACCCTCGCTGCTCGAACGCAACGGCTACGACCTGGTCAAGTTCTTCTTTCTGCTCACCTTTGCCGCAGCCATTCCAGCGATCGTTTCGGGCGGCATCGCTGAGCGGGCCCGCTTCGGGCCCCAGCTGATCGCCACAGCCTTGATCGTCGGTCTGGTCTATCCCGTCTTCGAGGGCATGGCCTGGGGCGAGCGATTGGGGCTGCAAGCAGGACTGCAGGCGACCTTCGGCGTGCCCTTTCATGATTTCGCCGGATCGGTCGTGGTTCACGCCGTGGGCGGCTGGATCGCCCTGATGGCGGTGCTGGCCCTGGGGGCGCGGCGCGGCCGCTACGGCAAGGATGGACGGATCGCCGCCCATCCGCCCTCCAGCATTCCCTTCCTCGCGCTGGGCAGCTGGATCCTGATCGTCGGCTGGTTCGGCTTCAACGTCATGAGTGCGCAGGAAGTCGGCAAGATCAGCGGCCTGGTCGCGGTCAATTCGCTGATGGCCATGGTCGGGGGGACGCTGGCCGCCACCCTGCTCGGGCGCAACGATCCCGGCTTCGTTCACAACGGCCCGCTGGCGGGCCTGGTGGCGGTCTGCGCCGGGTCCGACCTGATGCATCCGCTCGGCGCCCTGGTGGTGGGCGGCGTCGCGGGTGCGCTCTTCGTGCAGATGTTCACCTTGACCCAGAACCGACTGAAGATCGATGACGTGCTGGGTGTGTGGCCGCTGCACGGCCTGTGCGGCACCTGGGGCGGCATTGCCTGCGGCGTGTTCGGACAGACCGCCCTGGGCGGTCTGGGTGGTGTCAGCCTGTCGGCCCAACTGGTCGGCACCCTGCTGGGCGTGGTGATCGCCGTGATCGGCGGCGGTCTGGTCTATTTCGGCCTGCGCCTGGTCACCTCCCTGCGCATGGACCCCGAGGCCGAGTTCGACGGCGCTGACCTGGCGATCCATCGGATCACGGCCACGCCGGAGCGACGCACCGAGGGGTGAGCACCGGGTGGTGAGCACCGAGGGGAGTCGAGCCCTGCCTTGACCGGCGGCTTGGGTCGACTTGAAAAGGAAAAAACTTCCATGCATACTGGGGCGATGTCTGCCCCGGTACCCGCCTCGTCGTCTCCCACTGCTCAGCCCCTGACGGGGGGAGCGGTCGATGGCCTTGCGTCCGGGACCGCATCGGGCGCCACCATCGACGCGCTGCTCGCGGTGCTGCGCCCGCTGGCCCAGCTCGCCATCGATCAGGGCGTGCAGTTCGGGCAGATGGAAGAACTGCTCAAGCGCGCCATGGTCGAGGCGGCAGTCCAGGCCACTCGAGACGCCTCGGGGAGCGCGGCGCCGGTCAGCCGCCTGAGCGTCGTCGCCGGCATTCATCGCAAGGAGGTCAAGCGGCTGCTCGAGCTGTCCGACCCGCACCTGCTCGCCGCCGAGGCCACGCCCGCCGCGGTGCTGTTCACCCGTTGGGTGAGCGACCCCGCCTGGCGAGATGGTCACGGACGGCCCGGTCCGCTGCCACGCCGGGCGGCCGAGCCCTCGACCCCCAGCTTCGAGCAGCTGGCCCGCAGCGTCACGACCGACGTTCATCCGCGCACCCTGCTCGATGAACTGCTGCGCCTGGAGCTGGCCGTCCACGACCTCGAAAACGACTCGATCCGGCTGCGTAGCGACAGTTTCGTGCCGGCGGCTCACCTGCAGAGCATGCTGGGGTTTCTGGGCGCCAATGTCGGCGATCACCTGGCCGCGGCGCGGGCCAACGTGGCGACCAGCCTGCGGGCCGCCCAGCAGCCCGAGGGCGAACGGGTCCGTCCGCCCTTCGTCGAGCAGGCGCTGTTTGCCGACAGGCTGAGCGAGGCCTCGGTCGCCACGACCCTCGAGCGAGTGCGCCGGCACTGGAGCGAACTGCTCGATGCCTTCGCCCCGGAGCTCGAGCGTCTGGAGGCGGCCGATCGGGCATCGACCTCGCCCGCCGACCGGCGCGTGCGAATCGGCCTGTATTGCTACGCGGAACCCATGCTGCGCCCGGCCCGTTCGGCCGACCCGGATTCACGATGACACGACGCCCCCGCCCCTCCGTCCCGCTTGCCACCCTTGCACCCCGCGCGGCGCGTCCGCTCGAGACGACAGTGCCGCAACCGGTTCGCCGACAGCTCCTGCGGGCGATCGGCTCGCTGAGTCTGCTTGCCAGCGGCTGCGGCGGCAGTGGCGGCACCGGCGACCTCGCCGGCGTGGGCAGCGGCGGCACCGGCGCCGTGTTTGCCTTCGGCTCGATCTCCGGCTTCGGCTCGATCATCGTGAACGGCGTGCGCTATGACGATTCGGCCGCACGCATCACCGACGATCTGGGCCGAGAGCGCAGTCGCGCCGAACTGGGCATCGGGATGACCGTCGAGATTCGGGGCACGACCGACGCCGCCACCGGTGCATTTGCCGCCGACGCGGTGCGCATCGTGAGCGAGCTGAACGGACCGATCCAGGCACTGGCCCCTGACGCCGCCCTGCCGGGTACCGGCACGCTGAGGGTGCTGGGCATCTCGGTCAAGGTGCTCGCCAGCACCCTGTGGCAGAACACGCTCGGCCTGGCCGATCTGCTGCCCGGCCAGTACGTGGAAATCTGGGGCATCGCCGATCAGGCCGCCGGCACGCTGACCGCCACGCGCATCGAACGCAAGCTTGCCGGCAACGGCAATGACGAGGATGACAACCGCGTGCGCGGCCGGGTCACGCAGCTTTCACCCGTGCTGCGGCTGGGGGGCGACGGCACCCAGGGCGGACAGGTCTTCGATCTGCGCCGCCTGGGTTCGCTGCCCGCGGGCGTCCAGATCGGCGCATCGGTCCGGGTGCATTACGTCGTGTCCGGCACGACGCTGCTGGCCACACGTATCGAGATCGACAATCGGGCCTCCCGTGCGCCGCTGGCCGATGGCAGCCGGGTCAGGCTGGAAGGCAAGGTCAGCACGCTGCGCTCGGCGGCAGACTTCTGGATAGAAGGGCTGCAGGTCGACGCCTCGCAATCAGGCACGGTGTTTGTCGGCCTGACGGTGTCAGAGCTGGCCGTGGGGCGGCGCGTGCTGGTCGATGCCACCCTGCGCGGCGGCGTGGCGATCGCCCAGCGCGTGGAACGCCGCGCCGACGATGACGAG
>JBILSK010000120.1:0-6223 GCA_044372165.1 Burkholderiaceae bacterium
CCCGCTGATGGTGCTGGCCTGTCGTGCGGGCGGTGGTTGGCTCGCCTGCGCGGGCTTTGCCCTGCTGGCCACGCTCACCTTCTACACCAAGCTTCAATCCGTGCTGCTGCTGGCCTTGTGCTGCTTCTTGGGGGCCGACCGTCGCACGGCGATGCGGCGCATCCTGCTCACCGCGGGCTTGGTCCTGGTCATGGAAGGGGTGCTGAGCCAGGTGGGCGGCGGCTGGCTGGGACGCGCGTCCGGATTGGGCACCTATCTCGGCACACCGACGCATCGGCCGCCCGCGATCGGATTCATCCGCCAGGCCTGGCGACTGCTGCTTGATCTCGTCGAGACCCTGAGCCTGGCGCAGCAGCTGATGCCCTGGGTGCTGGGCCTGCTTGTCATGACGCTCGTGTCGCCGCGCACCGAGGGTGGCAGGCTGATCGACTCCTTCTGGCTGTGGCTGGCCACGAGCCTGCTCACCATCGCGATTCCACGCCGGGGATTCGAGCACTATTTCGTGTTCCTGATTCCGATGGTCGTGCTGTTCTCCGCACGGCTGCTGAGCAACCGATCTGCGTCATCGGTGCGCTCGGGCGGCCTCCTCAAGCCGCCTGCCACCGCACTGTTGCGCCACAGCAGTCGGGGCGCACTGGTTCTGATCGCTGCGATTCTGCTTGTGAGAGGGGTGACGTCGGCCGAGGGCCTGAGACTCCGATTCGATCACACAGGCCGTGATCTGCTTCAGGAGCCGTTCATCAGCGAGACGGCCCAGCGCATGCTCGAGGCGATCCCTGGCGGTCACACCGATCTGGTCGTGCATGGATGGGACTATCGCTACTACTCGGCGCTGAATCGGGGCAGCGCCGGATACGAGCTGCCCTTCGTGGTCATCGGTGCACTGTCCGCGCAGGCCTATGCCTCGACCCTGCTGGCGCAGCACCCGAATTACATCCTGGATGTCGTCAGGCATTCGGGCAACGTGCGCGACCCGGCCTTGAGTCTCGATCAACATCCTGACTGGGTGAGCACCATCGGCCCGCACTACCGCAAGCTGCGCGAAGTCGATGGCCTGGCGCTGTATCAGCGCAACTGATCTTCAGCCTGGATCAGTAGGTCTCGAGGTGCAACCTGCCCTGCGCCTTCATCTGCTCGTGCAGGGTCGGCCAATCGATCCCCTGGCCCGCGCAGATATCGCGCAGAGCCTCCAGCACTCCGGCCTCCATGCCCTTCAGGCCACAGACATACAGGCAGGTGTTGTCGTCACGCAGAAGCGCCGCCACATCGCCTGCTCGAGCCCGCATTGCATCCTGCACATAGCGCCTGGGCTCGCCCGGCGTGCGTGAGTAGGCGAACTCGATATCGATGAAGTCCTTCGGCAGTCGACCCAACGGCCCGAAATAGGGCAGCTCCTGCTGGCTGCGGGCGCCGAAAAACAGCATCAATCGTCCCTCGGGCCCCTTGCCGGTGCCACGCAATCTGCGGCGCCGCTCGGTCATCGCTCGCATCGGCGCACTGCCGGTTCCGGTGCAAACCATGATCAGGTTCGCCCCCTCGTGATTGGGCATGAGGAAGCTGCTGCCGAAGGGACCGATCACCTGCACCGTGTCGCCCTTCTTCAGGTCGCACAGGAAGTTGGAGGCCACGCCCCGCACCGCATTGCCGTCATGGTCGACCAGCACGCGCTTGACCGTGAGCGAAACGTTGTTGTATCCGGGGCGCTCGCCATCACGCGGGCTGGCGATGGAGTACTGGCGCGCATGATGGGCACGGCCGCGAGCATCGACGCCCGGCGGCAGGATGCCCAGCGACTGACCCTCGAGGACGGGAAAGGGCGTGACACCGAAGTCGAGCACGATATGGTGCGTGTCGCTTTCCGTGCCGAGCTCGGTCACGCGGTGATTGCCAGAGACCGTTGCCGTGACCGGCGTGCGCGGACCGTAGAGGTTCACGTAGGGATGCGCAGCCGACCAGGGTGGCAGCTGCGACCCTGCGGCTGAAGGCTGCACGAGCTGGCCGTCGAGATCGCCCTCTTCCTGGGCACCGCCTGACTCGACGGACTGGGCCGCCGCTTCCGAAAGGCTCGCCTGCCCAGCAGAAACCGCGCCGACGCTGGATGCACCTTCAGCGCCCGGAGGCAGCGGCTTTTCCGGCGGCAGCTCTTCCCAGCCGAACTGCTCCTCGATGCTGTAGGCCTCAACACGCGGCATCGTGCGCCAGTTGTCGATGGAGCCGGTCGGGCACGGCGGCACGCAGTTCATGCACAGATTGCACTTGGACGCGTCCACGACATAGTTCATCGAATCGTGGGTGATCGCGTCGACCGGACAGGTCTCCTCGCAGGTGTTGCAGCGAATGCAGATTTCCGGATCGATCAGGTGCTGCCTGATGAGTTCGGGAAGCGGTGCGTTCATGCGTCTCTCCTGCCGGTCGGTTCGGCAATCAGTTGAAGCGGATGTACTCGAAATCCACCGGCTGACGATTGATGCCCAGCACCGGCGGCGCAATCCAGTTGGCGAACTTGCCCGGGTCGGTGACCCGGCCCATCAGCGATGCCACGAAGGCGCGGTCCTCGACGCTGGGCAGCCAGTGCCGCTCGTTCTGGGCCCATTCGACGTCGCTCACGACGCGCCCGTCCGGCGACACCTTCACGCCCGACAGCGTGCCGATCTTGCGATTGAAGGCCTTGTGCGGCGCGACCAGCCTGAACGGGATGCCGGACTTCTCGATCACCTTGTTCCAGCGGTTCACGCCACCGATCGAGTCCTTGATGTAGTCGTCGCGCAGGACTTCGTTGAGCGCATTGAGCATGGGCACCTGACGCTCGACCAGACGCGCGCCTTCGACGGCCAGCACCGGATAGGTCCGGCCATGCAGTTTGTGGTCGTCATCGCGCTTGGTCTCCTCGTACCGGCCCTTCAGGCCGGTGTTGTAGAAGATCGCCGCGTTGCTCGATTCATCTGCACCGAACAGATCGATGGTCACGCTGAAGTGGAAGTTCAGGTAGCGCTGCAGGGTGGGCAGATCGATCACGCCGGCGGCACGAATCCGCGCCGGGTCGTCGGTCTTCAACTGGTTCATGACTTCGCAGGTGCGCTGGATGACTCGCGAGACCCCCGATTCGCCCACGAACATGTGGTGCGCTTCCTCGGTGAGCATGAACTTGGTGGTGCGAGCCAGCGGATCGAAGCCGCTTTCGGCCAGCGCACACAGCTGGAACTTGCCGTCTCGATCAGTGAAGTAGGTGAACATGTAGAAGGACAGCCAGTCGGGCGTCTTCTCGTTGAACGCCCCCAGGATGCGCGGATTGTCCTCATCACCCGAGCGCCGCTCGAGCAGGGCCTCGCCCTCCTCGCGGCCATCGCGACCGAAGTACTTGTGCAGCAGATAGACCATCGCCCACAGGTGACGGCCTTCCTCGACGTTCACCTGGAACAGGTTGCGCAGGTCGTACTGGCTGGGCGCAGTGAGGCCCAGATGCCGCTGCTGTTCGACCGAAGCCGGCTCGGTGTCGCCCTGGGTCACGATGATGCGGCGCAGGTTGGCACGATGCTCGCCGGGCACGTCCTGCCAGGCCGCCTCGCCCTTGTGCTCGCCGAAGTTGACCTGGCGGCCCTCTTCCTTCGGATTGAGAAAGATGCCCCAGCGGTAGTCCGGCATCTTCACGTGACCGAACTGCGCCCAGCCTTGCGGGTCCACGCTCACGGCGGTGCGCAGGTAGACGTCGAAGTCATTCGAGCCGTCCGGACCCATGTCCTTCCACCACGAGATGTAGTTCGGCTGCCAGTGCTCCAGGGCGCGCTGCAGCGTCTTGTCTTCGGACAGGTTGACGTTGTTGGGGATCTTGTCGGTGTAGTCGATCGAGGCCATGGGGATGCTCCTCGGCAAGGTGCCGTCAGGTTGAGTCGAACGAATGGATGCGTGCGATGCGTCGGTATCAGACGCGGTTGCGGTCGAAGTGCGGCTTTTCGCCCTTGCCGTAGAGCTTCAAGGCGCCCTTTTCGCCGACTGCATTGGGTCGGTTGAAGATCCAGTTCTGCCAGGCGGTCAGGCGACCGAACACCCGGGTGAACATGTTTTCCGGGCCGTTGAAGCGCAGGTTGGCCTCCAGGGCGGTGAGGGCATCCGGAGACATCGCCGCCCGCTCCTCGATAGCCAGCCGAAGCTCGTCGGCCCAGTCGATGTCGTCAGGAGCCGAGGTGACCAGACCCAGGCCATAGGCGGTTTCGGCCTCCAGGGCGTCGCCGATTCGCGCCCGTACGGCGCCCAGGGCAGAGGCCTCATCATAGAAACGGCGGGCCAGCCGCGACTGGTCGGTGATCATCGGATAGAGCGAAAAATTGGCCTCTGAAAGCGTCAGGCGAGGCGCCGACGCGTTGCCCTCTTCCAGCGCCAGCATGTAGCTGCGGTCTGCCGCCAGAGCCAGTTCGGTCAGGGTTCCCGCAAAGCACGAGCCGGGTTCGATCAGGGCGAACAGACTGCGCGAGGAGACATCCAGGCGCGAGAAGGTGCGGCGCAGCAGGCCGATGGTCTCGCGCACAAACCAGTGGTCGCGATGCGCAAGCAGCGCGGCATCGACCTCGAGCACGCGCGCAGCATCGCCCTCGGTTCTGAGCAGCCAGGTGCCGATGTCGAGCTCGTTGGTGCGCATCTGCAGGATGGCGTCATCGAGCTGGCGGCCCATCGCCAGCGGCCACCAGTCTGCCCCCAGTGCCAAGATGGCCTCGGGCGTGCCGGGCTGCGCGGCCACCGGTGCCTTGACCGTGAAGGTGGCGGTCCTGCGCGCACGATCGATCTCGACCGTCACATGCTCGTAGCGCAAGGCATCGGCCGCGTAGTCGGCCTGCACAGCCGGCAGGGCGACACCCGCGGCCCCCTGCGGCCGATCGCTTTTCGCCGCCAGACGACTTGCCCGTTCGAGCACCGCCTGCGCAAAGGCGGCGGGCTTGGCCACACCATCGACCAGGCGCCAGTCGACGGCTCGCTGGCCGCGCACGCCTTCGGTGGTGGTGCAGAAGATGTCGGCCAGGTCGTGACGCACCTTGCGCTTGTCGGTGATGCGGGTCAGGCCCCCTGTGCCGGGCAGCACGCCGAGCAAGGGCACCTCGGGCAGCGACACGGAGGAGGAGCGGTCATCGACCAGCAGGATCTCGTCGCAGGCCAGGGCCAATTCGTAGCCCCCGCCGGCGCAGGCGCCATTGACGGCCGCCAGGAACTTCAGGCCCGAATAGCGGCTGCTGTCTTCCAGACCATTGCGCGTCTCATTGGTGAACTTGCAGAAGTTGACCTTCCAGGCGTGGCTGGAGACGCCCAGCATGAAGATGTTGGCACCGGAGCAGAAGATTCGCTCTTTCAAGGAGGTGATCACCACCGTGCGCACCGAGGGATGCTCGAAGCGCACCCGATTGATCGCGTCATGCAGCTCGATATCCACGCCCAGGTCATAGCTGTTGAGCTTCAGGGCATAGCCTGGGCGCAGACCCGCGGTCTCGTCGATGTTCATGGCCAACGTGGCGACCTCGCCCGCGACCGACAGGGTCCAGTGGCGGTAGCGGGACGGCTCGGTGCGGTAGTCGACGCGGTTGAGTTGCTGTGCGGTGGCGGGCGCGTTCATGGGCTTCTCGGCGTGCGGTGGGTTCGGTGGGTCAGAAAGATGAACGTTACTGCAGTTCAGGCTCGATCAATGAAGTGCAGTATCTTGCATCATGCGATCCTTGTCAAGCACCCTCATGCAATTTATTGCCGGTTCGGTCTGCGCCCATCGACCGCTCCGTGGCGACCGCAGCGCGCACCGCATCACGCAGTCGCGCAAACGCGTCCGCGAGGCTGAGGGCGCTGGTGTCGACCTGCAGATCGGCCCGGGCATAGAAGGCCGCCCGTCCTTCCAGGATGCGACGCAGATCGTCCATGGCCTCACGGTTGCCCGACATCGGCCTCAGGTCCCCCTGATCGATCACCCTTTGCATGTGCTCGGCCGGCGACGCCTTCAGCCAGACCGTGAAGCAGTGCGTCATCAGCAAATTGAAATTGGTCGGATCGGAAACGATGCCGCCCGGCGTCGCGATCACCGCATCGGGATAGAGCTGCACGGCTTCTTCCAGCGCCCGCCGCTCGTAGCGGCGATAGGCCCCGGAACCCAGCAGGTTGTGGATCTCCGGCAGGCTGCAGCCAGCCACCCGCTCGATCTCTTTGTTGAGCTCCACGAAGGGCACATCGAGCTCATCGGCCAGCATCTGCCCGA
>JBILSK010000119.1:0-6223 GCA_044372165.1 Burkholderiaceae bacterium
CGGCGGAGGCCCCGTTCGAAATGGTTAGGCTGCGCCAACGGTTTGCACTCAGGCGTCTCTGCGCCGATCCCGATGTCCGCTGGTCTGCTCCTGTCTCCTCTTCTGGTTTTCTCGGCATCGCTCGTCGGCATCGCCGTCCCCTGCAACCGCCTGGTCGGTCTGCGCAATGCCACGCGCAATGCGCTTGCCCGGCTTGATGCCGCGGAACGCGAATTCAATCCCCTGAACGCGGCATCGACCGACCAGGGCTATGCATGCCCGCCGGCGGTGTCATGTTGAGCGTCCCCCCTGCGGGCAAGGTGACGCGGATTCTGGTCGGACCGATCGGGGAGATCGAATGAACCGGTCGCACATCGCCCGCCAGCTGGGGCAGTCCGAGCGGGCGGTGCGTCGTCTGGCCGGTCTCCATCTCCTGATGAGCCTGGTCATGGCGCTGGCATTCGATGCCGCAGCCGTCTTGCTGTGGGGACTGACCGGATGGTCTGATGCGGGTCTGGTGCCGGTCCTGGCCGGGCTGAACCTGCTGGCCGTCGTCGGCCTGCTGCTTGGCGCTCGACTGGAGCTCACTCGGCTCGAGACTGATCCGGCCGTCATGGCACGCAGGCTGGGCGCGTCGACCCTGGATACGCTGGACGATCCACTGCACCGACGCCTGCAGAATCTGCTCGAGGAACTGTCGATTGCCGCACACATCGGCGTGCCCCGTGCCTTCGTGCTGAACAGCGAGACCGCGATCGATCTGGTGACGCTCGGGGTCGACCGGACCCGCACCGTGGTGATTGCCACGCGGGGGGCGTTGACCCGCCTGTCCCGTGAGGAGCTGCGCGGTGCGCTGGCCCATGAGCTTGCGCATATCGTCAATGGTGATACACATCTGCACACCCATCTGCTCGGCTTGAACCACGGTTTGCGTCGCCTGCTGGGCTGGCCCGGTTTCCGGGCAGCTCGGGTGATCGAGGCCGGGGCAGGACTGCAACGGGAATTTGCCGCGGATGCGCTCGCGGTCGAACTGGCTCGCGGGCGGCGAGGCCTGGCGGATGCCTTGCGCAAGGTGGCAGGGTGGCAGTTGATGCAGTCGCGCCTGCCGCGTGGGGCGAGTGGCCCGACCTCGGTCTGGTGGCAGGCGCTGGCTCTGGCCCGCTTTGCCGAGGGCG
Organism: Burkholderiaceae bacterium; assembly: GCA_044372165.1. Taxonomy (GTDB): domain Bacteria; phylum Pseudomonadota; class Gammaproteobacteria; order Burkholderiales; family Burkholderiaceae_E; genus UBA4615. Next base: position 1,155 of record JBILSK010000119.1, read on the forward strand.
GACATCGGCGCGATGCCGGGCCAGTCCATCCCTCTGTGACAGAGCGCATCCGACGCTTGCTGGGCGAGCCGGCAGCACCGGTGGTGCCAACGGAATCCTTCCGCTCTGACATCAACGAGCCCGCCCTGCCCAGCTTCGGTGTTTGTTCTGAGCATGAGCCTCTGAGCGAGTGTGAGCGCCCACACAGAATTCGGTTGAACGATCAGCTGTACAGCCTGATCGTCCCGGGTGAGGGTGAGCAGGCGAGTCAGGAGCCGCCTGAGTCGATGCTGCCTGGCGTGTCGACGTTCGCTGCATCGACTGCCACCCACGAGGGCAACTCGACGGCCGTGATTCGTCTGGTCCGGGCAACCCGTGAGCCTGCCGGGGCGGCGGCCCTGGTGGTCGCATTGCTGGACCGTGGGCGCGGTGCACCGGCCTGGGGACGGGACTGGCTGGTCGCTGCGCAGCGGTTCGGGGCGGTGCGAGCCGCCCTCGAAGAGCTGCCCCACTCGACGCGATCGACCCTGCGCTGGCCCTTGCTGGAGCTGGCAGCCGGCTGCCTGCGGCCCCTGGCAGAATCCTCGCGCGAGGCCCTGCTCAGCATCGTGCGCGAGCGAGTGCAGCACGCCGGGGTGCCTGCCACGCGTGACTGGATCGACGCGGCCTTGTTGCGGCGCCGGCTGGGCCATGGTGTGAGTCTGGGGCGAAGCGACTTTGGCGAACCGACCGATGCCCGCAGTGTGCGGGTGCTGTTCGCGGTGCTGGCCCAGGAGGCTCGACTCGGCGATGCCCGCGCCGATCGGGCAGCGAACGCGGCCATCCGGGCCCTGGACCTGGCCTCGATCGGCGGCTTCGGCGGCGAGTTGACGCTGGACGCGCTGGAGGCGGCCATTGCCCGGACGGCGGATCTTCCGCCGCTGGCCAAGTCCCGCTTGGCCGAGCACCTGGCCGGGATGCTGCCGGCCACGGTCGATCCCTCGACCCAGGAGTGCCTGCGTCTGCTGTGCCTGTGCATCGACTGCCCGGGTGCGGTCACCGCTTCGCCGATCGCCGCCTCCACCCTTCGATCGCACGCAGGGGTCGACCCGGCCTGAACCGAGTCGGTACACTGAGTCCCTCCAGTCTGTGAGCTCTGAGGGCTGTGCCGAGATCTGCTCCGTCACAACGAAGGCGAGTGCTCGCTTACTCTGCGTCCGCCCTTGCGGTGGGCGCTGGGGTCGCGTGGGGTATCGGCGTCGAGCGGCTGACACGGTTCGCGTCGCGTCTGCTCCCTCCTGCCGGGCCGAAGACCTTGCCTGACCTGAGCTACCCGATCATCGACGGCCGTCGGATCGGTCCCGAGCACCTGGCAGGAAGGGTGACGCTGGTCAGTTTCTGGGCCACGTCATGCGGCATCTGCGTGGCCGAGATGCCCGATCTGGTCGCCTTGCATTCGAGGTATGCCCGGCGCGGATTCGAGCTGCTGGCCATCGCCATGCCCTATGACCGACCGGATCACGTGCTCGATTTCGCGCGCCGCCGCGCGCTTCCCTTTCCGGTCGCCCTCGATCCGACCGGTGCCGCCGTCGCGGCGTGGGGCGGCATCCTGGGCACCCCGACCGCCTGGCTGGTGGCACCCGACGGCCGAGTCGTGGCGCAATGGATCGGTCGCCTGGACATCGATCGGGTCCGCGCCCGCATCGAGTCGCTGCTTCCCCGTCCTGCCGCCTGAAAATTGGGGTCAGATCACAATTTTCCGGGCTCGGCGTCCGAACTGACCACCCCCGCCGCATGGGCTTGCTGATCCGCGTGATAAGAAGATCGAACCATGGCACCTACCGCAGCGTGAGTGAACCCTAACTCATACGCATAGGCCTCAAAGGCCTTGAAGGCGTCCGGGTGGACGTAGCGACGCACGGGCAGGTGATGGGAGGTCGGCGCGAGGTACTGGCCGATGGTGATCATGTCGATGCCGTGCGCGCGCATGTCGCGCATCGTGCCGTGAATCTCGTCGTCGGTCTCGCCCAGCCCGACCATCAAGCCCGACTTGGTCGGGATCCCCGGCACTCGGGCCTTGAAGTCGGCCAGCAGCTTGAGCGAATGCGCATAGTCCGAGCCCGGCCTTGCCTCCCGGTACAACCTCGGGACGGTTTCCAGGTTGTGGTTCATCACGTCGGGCGGCGCACTTTCAAGGATGGCCAGGGCGCGATCGAGGCGTCCTCGGAAGTCAGGGACCAGCACCTCGATGCGGGTTGCAGGCGATGCCGCCCGCACGGCCTGGATGCACTCGATGAAATGGCCCGCGCCACCGTCGCGCAGGTCGTCGCGGTCGACCGAGGTGATCACCACATAGGACAGCTTGAGCGCAGCAATCGTGCGTGCGAGGTTGGTGGGCTCCTGGGGATCGAGGGGATCGGGGCGGCCATGTCCGACATCGCAGAAGGGGCAGCGCCGTGTGCACTTGTCACCCATGATCATGAAGGTGGCCGTGCCCTTGCCGAAACACTCGCCGATGTTCGGACAGGACGCTTCCTCGCAGACCGTGAACAGCGAGTGCTCGCGCAGGATCTTCTTGATCTCGTGGTACCGGCTGCCGGGCGCCGCGGCGCGGACCCGAATCCATTCCGGCTTGCGCAGGATCTCGCCCGTGGGGACGATCTTGATCGGGATCCTGGAAGTCTTGCCGGCGCCTTTCTGCTTTGCGGTGGGATCGTAGGTCATGGTTTGTCGAGGTGGTCGGCCAGGCAGGCCCCGAAGTGCCGGGCCACCGTCGCGGTCTGCGCGCGGGCGCCCGCACCGGCCCGAGCGAGGTCGGTCACCGTGAGTCCAGCATACCCGCAGGGGTTGATCCGGCCAAACGGCTCCAGGTCCATGGCCACATTGAGCGCGATGCCATGGTAGCTGCAGCCGCGGCTGATCTTCAGGCCCAGAGACGCGATCTTCGCCCCCGGGGCGTCGACATCGGTGCGCAGATACAGTCCGGGCGCGCCGGGCTTGCGGACCACGGCCACGCCCCAGGCGGCACAGGTTGCGATCGCGGCCGCTTCCAGCCGGCAGACCAGCTCGCGCACGCCGAAACCGCGGCGATGCAGGTCGATCAGGGTGTAGGCGACCACCTGGCCAGGCCCGTGATACGTCACCTGACCGCCTCGCTCGGTCTTCACGACCGGGATGTCGCCAGGAGAGAGCAAGTGCTCACTCTTTCCGGAAAGGCCTTGGGTAAAAGTGGGCGGATGCTCGATGAGCCAGATCTCGTCCTGGGTGTCGGGCCCTCTTGCGGCCGTGAAGGCGCGCATGGCCTCGAGGGTTGGCAGGTAGGCGGAGGCAGCAAGCGGACGAACGACAGGGCGCATGTCGAACTGGTGATGCAGTCGAGGTTGATAATCATGTTACCCCCCCCCGCAGCGGAGACCTCGATGAGCGTGTTGATGCGAATGGTAGAACTGATCGGTGCGGCGATCGGCGAGGGCGCGCCCGACGGGCGCACCCGTGCCGGTCCGGCAGCGCTGCGGCGCTGGGGACTGGGTCGTCGCTTGTCGGATCGCGGTCGATCCGTGCGGTGGGGTCCCGAGGTGGCGTCCGATCAGGCCTTGACGGCGCACGGTCCCCTGGCGGTCGTGGCCGAATTTTCGGACCGACTGGCTTCGCGCGTGGCGGAGTCCATCGGTGCCGGGCGCCTGCCTGTGGTCATCGGCGGGGATCACTCGTGCGCGGTCGGCACCTGGAGCGGTGCGGCCCGCGCACTGCGCCAGCGCTCAGCTGACGCCTGGAACGCGCCACGCGGGCGAACCCTGCCTCGGCTGGGGCTGGTCTGGATAGACGCCCACCTTGATGCCCACACGCCGCAAACCTCCGAATCGCAGATGCCCCACGGCATGCCGCTGGCTTCGCTCCTGGGCCATGGTTCGGCGCAGCTCACCCATGTGGCCGGCCACTCGCCCGCCCTGCGACCGGCCGATGTCGTGCTGATCGGCTGCCGTAGCTGGGAGTCCGGGGAGGCCGCCTTGCTGCAACGGTTGGGCGTGCGGGTGATCGTGCGTGACGAGGTGGCGCGTCGCGGCTTTGCCGTCTGCATGGCCGAGGCCGTGGCTCAGGTGAGCGACGGCACGGCAGCCTGGGGTGTGAGCCTGGATCTGGACGCGCTGGATCCCGCCGACGCGCCGGGTACCGGGACGCCGGTGGAGCGCGGCTTGCGTCTGGATGAGGTGAGCGAAGTGCTGCACGGGCTGGCCTGGGACCCTCGATTGCTGGCCTGCGAACTGGTCGAGTACAACCCGGAGCTCGATCCACAGCGCATCACGGCGCAGGCGACCGAACGCTTGCTGGGCGCGCTGATCGATCCGCGCAGCCGGGGAGCGGCCGAAGCGCGCGCGATGCAGGACGTCCGGGCGGTGGCGCCCCAGAAATTGTGATCTGACCCCAATTTCAGAGGACGTACTTGACCAGCGGGTGCGAGCTGAGGTCGCGGTACAGCGCGTCGAGCTGCTCGCGCGAGGTGGCGCGCACGGTGGCCGTCAGGCCCAGGTAATTGCCCTGGCTGGAGGCGCGCATCTCGAGGGTGGCGGGGTTGAAATCGGGCGCATGGCGCAGGATCAGCTCGACGATGGTGCCGGCAAAGCCGTCGGTGCGCGCACCCATGATCTTGATGGGAAACGAGGTCGGGAAGACCAGCAGGCTTTCAGTGCGCGGATCGCCGGCGGACGGGGTGTCGGGTGGGCTCATCGTGTCAGGGGAGGGCGTCAGGCCTGCAGAGCCGCCTTGGCTTCCTGGTAGGCCGCGTGCAACTGCCGGAAGATCGGGCCCGGCTCGCCCTGGCCGACTGCGCGGTCATCAAGGCGCGTGATGGCCAGCACCTCCTTGGTTGCGGAGCTGAGCATCAGTTCGTCGGCCGTCTCGACCTCGACGCGGGGGATGGGTCTGACCTCGAACGGGATGCCCCGTGACTCGCACAGTTCCTGCAGCAAGCCGTAGCGGATGCCTTCGAGGATGCGATGGTCGCGCGGCGGCGCCAGAACGCGACCTGCGCGCACCACCCAGATGTTGCTGGACGCGCCTTCGGTGAGAAAGCCGTCACGGAACATCACGCATTCCAGGGCGCCGTGTTCGAC
>JBILSK010000121.1:0-6205 GCA_044372165.1 Burkholderiaceae bacterium
TGTTGGTCTTCTCAGGCTCGCGCACCGGCGAGGGCACGCCGGTGAAGTACTGGATGGGCCGCAGGCAGACGTAGAGGTCGAGCTCCTGGCGCAGCGCCACGTTCAGCGAGCGGATGCCGCCACCGACCGGCGTCGTGAGCGGACCCTTGATCGAGACCACGTAGTCCTTGAGCACCGACAGGGTCTCTTCGGGCAGCCAGACATCCGGGCCGTAGATCTTGGTCGATTTCTCGCCCGCGTAGATCTCCATCCAGTGGATCTTGCGCTTGCCACCGTAGGCCTTGGCCACCGCGGCGTCCACCACCTTGAGCATGACCGGCGTGATGTCGAAGCCGGTGCCATCGCCTTCGATGTACGGGATGATCGGCTGATCAGGAACCGACAACGAGAAATCGGCATTGACCTTGATCTTTTCGCCGCCTGCCGGAACCTTGATGTGCTTGTAGCTTTCTGCCATGGATGATCTCCCCCTGGGGCGCCGCGTGGCGCGGTGAGCGTGAGTGTGAACGTCCGGGCAGCACGCCCGCCGACGACCGGCGAATTATATGACGTTCGGCCGCGCGATCTCGTGGGGGGCGCGCCGGAACTGCAGCGACATGACCGCTGAGCGACTGGTATCGTCGCACCCTGCACTCACTGCTGCCACGGAATCGCCGATGTCACGATTGCCTCGCCTGCCCGTCCCGGGCCCTCGTGCCCGCCTGCGCGCCCTGCTGGGTGCCTGTGCGCTCTTGTGCAGTCTGGGCGCGGTCGCGCAGTCCGGTGTGACGCAAAATCCGAAGCTGCCGCAGATCGACATCCAGGCGGGCATGCATGTGATCCGCGCCGAAGTGGCCGGCGATTCGGCTACCCGCATGCGCGGATTGATGGAACGCGAACAGCTGGGGGCCAATGAGGGCATGCTCTTCGTGTTTCCGGACAAGGCGGGACACTGCTTCTGGATGCGCAACACGCCGCTGCCGCTGTCGATCGCCTTCATCGATGACGATGGCACGATCGTGAACATCGCGGACATGCAGCCCCGCACCGACGACTCCCACTGCCCCCTGCGTGCGGTGCGATTTGCGCTGGAAATGGAGCAAGGCTGGTTTGCCCGGCGCGGGGTGAAGGCCGGCACTCGCCTGGGGCAGCCCAGGCTGTTCGGCGGCGCCGGCGTGCGCCAGTGAAGCGATTCGGGCCGGGCGCTTCCGTGGCCTGCCCCGCCCCTCTCGCCTCAAAAGCAAAGGGCCCGCAGTGCGGGCCCTTTTCCTGGCGAGACTGAATCGGAACCGATCAGCCGAAATTGCGTGCGGCGAAGTCCCAGTTGACCAGCGCCCAGAAGGCGTTCAGGTAATCCGGACGACGATTGCGGTAGTCGATGTAGTAGGCGTGCTCCCACAGGTCGCAGGTCAGCACCGGCTTGTCTGCGCCGGTCAGCGGCGTGGCGGCATTGCTGGTGTTGACGATGTCCAGCGAACCGTCAGCCTTCTTCACCAGCCAGGTCCAGCTCGACCCGAAGTTGCCGATGGCCGACTTGGTGAAGGCGTCCTTGAAGGCATCGAAGGAGCCCCACTTCGCGTTGATCGCAGCGGCCAGGGCGCCGCTCGGCTGACCGCCGCCCTTGGGGGCCAGCGAGTTCCAGTAGAAGGTGTGGTTCCAGATCTGGGCCGCATTGTTGAAGACGCCGCCCGACGACTTGCGCACGATGTCCTCGAGGCTCATCGATTCGAACTCGGTGCCCTTGATCAGGTTGTTCAGGTTCGTGACGTAGGTCTGGTGATGCTTGCCGTAGTGGAACTCCAGCGTCTCCTTGGAGATGTGCGGCTGCAGGGCATCGTTTGCGTACGGCAGGGCGGGCAGGGTGTGTTCCATGGTCGTCGGTCGTCCTGTGACGGGTTGAAAGGGGGCGCGGCGGCAGTCGGAGCAAGGCCAACACCATCATCGCGACCGCGCGATTGTAGGGCCAGTCCGGCAAACCCGCTCAATCCGTCCCTGCGGCGTCAGCGGACTTGGGTTCGGCATCGGAGGCGGCGCGCGCCAGGCCCTCAGCCGGCAGACGAGCCTGCGGATCGAGGTCAGTCACGTCTGCGCCAAACGCGCCGCGCGCCAGCGACACGGATACATGCGTGCCGTGGGCCAGACGGCTCGCCTCGCGCACGATCGCACCCGACGAATCGGTCACGATCGCATAGCCGCGCTCGAGCACGGCAGCCGGACTGACCAGCTCGAGCGCCGAGGCGGCCAACCCGACCCGGGCGGCCGCGGCATCGACACGCCGGGCCATCGCCACGGCCGCCGCGCGCTCCAGGGCGTCGATCCGCGCCGTTGGCCGCGAGACATCCGGCACCCGCAGGCGGGAGGCCGCCGAGGTCAGGCGGGTGGCACGGGCCTGCAGGGCGCGCTGCGCGTCGGCCCCAAGCCGGCGTGACAACTGCTCGAGGCGCGCCGCACGCTGGGCCCACTGCAGCGAGGGCGGTCGCAGCAAACGCACCGCCAGGTCCAGCCGCTGCTCGATCCGGGCCGACTGCCGCCCCCAGGCCTGGATCAGCCGATGGCGTTCGCGACCCAGGGCATCCAGCAGCTCCAGCCGGTCGGGCACAGCCAGCGTGGCTGCGCCGGTCGGCGTCGGTGCGCGCGCATCGGCGATGAAATCGGCAATCGTGAAGTCGGTCTCATGGCCGACGCCGCTGATCACCGGGACCGGGCACGCCGCGATCTCCCGGGCGAGGGCTTCATCGTTGAACGCCCACAAGTCCTCGATCGCGCCGCCGCCCCTCACCAGCAGCACGACATCGCACTCGGCCCGTCGGCCGGCAGCCCTCAGCGCCGCCAGCAGCTCGCCGGGTGCCTGCGCGCCCTGGACCGAGGCCGGATACAGGATCACGGGCACCTGAGGCGCCCGGCGAGCCAAGGTGGTCAGCACATCGCGCAGCGCGGCCGCCTTGGGCGAAGTCACCACGCCCACCGCACGCGGGAAGGCCGGCAACTCGCGCTTGCGATCCTCGTCGAACAGCCCCTCGGTCGCCAGCTGGGCCTTCAATCGCAGGAACTGCGCAAAGAGGTCGCCCGCGCCAGACCGGCGCATCGCCTCGACATTGAGCTGGAACTCCCCGCGCGGCTCATACAAGCCGACCTGCACCCGAACTTCGACCCGATCGCCGTTGGCCGGCGCAAACCCCACCGATTGATTGCGACCGCGAAACATCACGGCGCGCACCGCGGCCTGAGCATCCTTGAGGGTGAAGTACCAGTGACCGCTGGCCGCCCGCGTGAGGTTGGACAACTCGCCACTGACCCACAACAGCGGAAAGCTGCGCTCGAGCATGCCCGCGACCGCGCGGTTGAGCTGGCTCACCGTCACGACCTCCCGGCCGGGGGTGTTCAAGAGGTCGGCCCTCGTATTCATGCGGGTTTCCGAGGGAAATCTATCCACATCCTGCGCCCTGCCTCGACCGCCAGAACTAAGGTCCGGAGATCCTTGGAGACATGTTGCAAGTACTTGTTTTCAATAGACATATTTATTGATTATTTTTTCAGCACACCGTGCATCTGACAGCGGGCAGGCCGTTTGCGGCCCGCCGCCCCCGGTCATCCACAGAGTTGTCCACAGCTTCTGGGGACAGGCTCGCCGCGCGACGCACTTGCCCGGGACGGGGCAAAACCCTGAGAATCCGTCCTCGCGCCAACCCGCCCAGGGAGGGCGCCCTGCTCCGGAGATTCACGTGCTGTCCATCCTCCAGGCCGCCGGCTGGCCTGTCTGGTTTCTGATCCTCGCTTCCTTTCTCGCCGTCGCACTGATCATCGAGCGGGCCCTGTCCCTGCGCCGATCGCAGGTGCTGCCAGCGAGGCTTCTCGAACAGACCCTCGAACAGTACCGCGGCCGCACGCTGGATGCCGGGATGGTACAAAAGCTGGAAGGCGACTCGCCCCTGGGACAGGTTCTGGCTGCCGGCTTGCGCCATGCAGGGGGCGGTCGCGACGTGATGAAGGATGCCATGGAGGAACGCGGCCAGGCGGTGGCCCACGAGCTCGAGCGCTTCTTGCCAGCCCTGGGCACGCTGTCGACCGTCACACCGCTGATGGGCCTGTTCGGCACCGTGGTCGGCATGATCGAGATCTTCGGCGCCGCGGCCCCGACCGGCAACAACCCGCAGGCGCTTGCCCACGGCATTTCGGTTGCGCTCTACAACACCGCGCTCGGACTGATGGTCGCGATCCCGGCGCTGATCGCCTACCGCTTGTTCCGCACCCGGGTGGACGGGTTCCTGGTCGATCTCGAACAACAGGCCATCCGATTGCTGGACGCGGTTCATCCACGCCCGGGCACAGCCGCTGCAACTGGGCGGCTGCGAAGCCCGGAACCTGCGACGGGACCCAGGGCATGAACTTCCGACGTGGCCTGGCGCGCGATGAGCCGGAGATCAACTTCGTGCCCTTGATCGACCTGCTGCTGGTGATCCTGATCTTCGTGATGGTCACTACGACCTATTCGAAGTACAGCGAACTGCAGATCAATTTGCCGTCGGCCGCCATGGATCCGGTCGCCCAGCGCCCGGCAGAACTTCTGGTCACCGTGGCGCCCGACGGCCGCTACGCCATCGATGGGGCTGCCGTGACCTGGCGCGATGCCGGGTCCTTCGCGCAGTTGCTGTCACGGGCGGCCGCCGTGCGCAGCGAGCCGGTTGTCGTCATTCAGGCCGACGCCGGGGCGAGCCACCAGTCCGTGATCAATGTGCTCGAGGCGGCCCGCCTCGCTGGACTGGGCCGGGTGAGCTTCGCGACCCAGACCGGAGCCGGTCGCACGCCCTGATGGGTCCGACACCGGACCGGGATGTGCCGCAGGCACCGGCACGCAGCTCCCCCTCGGGAAGCCCGCACGGGCGCGCCGCACTGGAGCGCGCTCTGCAGCGCCTGTGGTTCGGTCCTGCCCGCCCCAGCCATGCCTTGATCGGCCTGCTGCTGCGGCCGCTTGGCGCACTCGTCGCGCAGCAGGCGCGCGCGCGCCGACGATCGATCGCGCAGGCCAAGGGCTCGCGCGCCCCGGGTGCGCCCACGGTGATCGTGGTGGGCAATTTCACGGTCGGCGGAACCGGCAAGACGCCCCTGCTGATCGCGCTGGCGCGCGCCCTGTCTGCACGCGGTCTGCGCGTGGGCGTGATCGCGCGGGGACACGGCGGCGCGCAAGCGCGCACGGGGGGGCATCTGCTGCCGGACGCGGGACTCGCCGCCGACTATGGCGACGAACCGGTCCTCATCCGGCGCGAGACCGGCTTGCCGGTGGCGGTCGGACACGACCGGCGAGCTGCCCTGGACGCCCTGCTCGCCCATCACCCCGACTGCCAGCTGGTGCTGTCCGACGACGGACTGCAGCATGCGCGCCTGCACCGTGACCTCGAACTTGCGGTCTTCGATCGTCGCGGGGCCGGCAATGGCCGCTGCCTGCCAGCCGGTCCGCTGCGTGAACCGCTGGACGGCGCGCGGCTGATGGACGCGCTGGTGCTCAATGGCCCGCAGACGCCCGCCCCCCTGCCCCATGCCCGGACGTTCCGGTTCGAGGTGAAGCCGGTGAGCGTGGCCAGCCTGGATGGTCGCTGCCACTGGACCCCCGAAGCCTTTGCGGCGCAGGTGCACGGTGAGCCGCTCGATGCCCTCGCCGGCATCGGTGCGCCACAGCGCTTCTTTGACACCCTGCAGGCACTGGGCCTGGCACCACGCACCTGGCCGCTGGCCGATCACGCCGCCATCGACCCGCGCTGGCTGGCGGGCCTGCCCGGTCGATGGCTGATCATGACCGCCAAGGACGCCGTAAAATGTGCATCCTTCGATGAAGACCTGCGCGCGCGCTGTGTCGAGCTGCGAATCGAGGCCGTCCTGGACCCCGCGCTCATCGATTGGCTGGAGGAACGCCTGCATGGATAGTCGCCTGCTTCAAATCCTGGTCTGCCCGGTGTGCAAGGGCCCGTTGAAACTCGACCAGCCGGCACAGGAGCTCCTGTGCGCCGCCGACCACCTGGCCTTCCCGATCCGTGATGGCATTCCGGTCATGCTCGAGTCGCAGGCCCGCCCGATCACCGACGCGTCATGAGCCCGGCCATGGCGGGTGCGGCGGTCGACTTCCTGGCCCTGATCCCGGCTCGCATGGCCTCGAGCCGCCTGCCCGACAAGCCGCTGGCCGACATCGGTGGCCTGCCCATGGTGGTGCGGGTCGCACAGCGCGCGCGCGACT
>JBILSK010000122.1:0-6195 GCA_044372165.1 Burkholderiaceae bacterium
TTGCCCAGCCAGATCTTGACGACACCGTCCCCTCGCTGGACCGAGACCACATCCATGTGGCCATCGCCGTTCATGTCCCCGATCGCTGCATAGGGCACGTAGTTGCCGCCGTAGTACGCCGTTGGCGCACCGAAACCGCCCGCCCCATCGCCCAGCGCCACCGTGAATGAAGGCCCCGCCATAATGTAGTAGGCCGTGACCAGATCCAGGATGCCATCGCCGTTCAGATCACCGAGCTGCACAGAATGGGTGAATGAATGCCCGGTGAGATCCGAGCGCGAGCCCAGCCCGCCACTTGAGCCGGCCACGGCCCCCTGCACAATGAAACTCCCCACCATGGGGTGAATGGCCGTGCCTGCCACGGAGGTGTTGCCGGTCGTTGCGCTGACCATCACGCGCTCACCGCGAAAAAATGGCTTTGCCCCCGCGATGCTCCAGATCAGCTGATTCGGCCGTGTGGAGCCGGAGCCGCCTGTCAGCGCACCGGAATAGGGCTCGCCCACCTTGCGCAGACCGGACATTGAACCGTGCACGATCAGCGTCGATGCGGTCGGCACGTTCATCGGCTCGCAGAAGCCCAGCGACACCTCGGTACCGGTGGGCACGCTCATCAGGTTGAAGGGCGCCGCCGTCACCGCAGGCGGGCTGGACACCGCATTGCTGAGAAAGGCCGTGGGCACGGCGGCCAGACCCGCTATGCGGACCTGGCAGATCGGATCGCCCATCGTCGTGTGAGCGACACGCCCGCCCAGCACCACCAGATCCGTGCTGCCCAGAGCATTCGCCCGGGCCTGGGCCGAGACATCGCCCGCATGGGACTGCTCCTGCAGGGACTGCGTCACACGCGTGTTGGCATCGTCGGCCACCTGAAAGCGCAGGGAAATCGTGAACGGGTCGTCGCTGGCCACCGCCTGCAAGGGGATCTTGAACCCGAACGTCACCACCCCATCGTAGACACCGGCTGCGGGGCTTGCTGGCAGCACCCGAGTGGCATCCGTGCTGTTGCGCACCACGAAGCCATACGGAAAGACGCTGTCCACGCCGGAGTCAGCCACCGGCGTCTCAGCTTCGCGGTACACCTGCAGCGAGGCCAGCGAACTCTCGACCGCCGAGCCATCGGAGGACATGCCATGGGTCGGCACCATCTGGGTGGTCAATGCCACGTCGGCATCCGATCCATCAAATCGTCTGAACCGCGATACCGCGGTCTGATTGATCGTCTTGCTGCTGGTGATACCGAAGAAGGTGACGTTGTTGCGAGGCGTGGCGTGGGCCGTGCAGTTGCCCGGATCGCCACAGACGGCCGCGTTGCGAACCCGGTACGTTGCGGCGATATAGCGGATACCACCGGCGCCGCGAGTGCCCACATCGATCGTGCTGCCAGACTGATACGCGACATCCAGTCCCAGTGGCAACGCCGTCGTGCTCGCCGTGGTCTTGAAGGCGCGCGGCACGGCATCCTGTCCGGCTACAGGCAGACCGTCAGTGCCGATCCACACTGCCTTGGAGTTCAGAACATTGGCGCCAATGCCGCTGATGGTCACCTCCATCACACCCAGCGTCGCGGCCGGAGGCTGGACCGGAGGCTGCACCAACGGGGTATCGCCATCAGACCCTGGGTGTTCGCCGCCGGACCCACTGCAGGCCCCCAACAGAATCACCAGCGCCGCTACTGCCCACTGCATCCGCCACATGTTGATCTCCTTGGACTGCTTCGAACCTGCAAGCCGACCCATCCTAGCCCCGAGGACAGACGTCCTTGCATGCGCTGGATCAAGCCTTGCTCGGGCTTCGGATGCCTGGCTGTGTGCGGCCCCCTCCATTCGGGTAACAGGCAGCCGTCGGGCCGCCGGAGAGGGTGCGAATTCATGTCGGCGAGACGGTCAAGGTGCCCGCCTCGCTCGGATCGGTGACGAGAGGCGCGGTGTCGGGCTCGGTGCCGGGCTCGATTCGATCAGCGCTCAGGGCAGCGGCGATCGCCCGGGACTCGACACATCGGCCTGTAGATCGTCGGTGCCTGATCATCCCCCGCGCCAGGAATGGGCCTGCCATCCACCTCGACCCAGGCATGTCCGACCGCCCCATCCGGCGAAGGACGAAAACCCATGATCCATTCGCAGCGCTCAACCGAAGGCCTGATCAAGCGAAACGTGGCCAATGAGCGAACCAGGCAATCGCCCTGCGCAGACCGCAGGCCCACTCGTCTGAGCAGCCGCACAGCGACCCAAGCCCCGCGCGCGGCCGAGACGGCAGACAAGCGACCGGCCATCAGGCACCGGGGCGCCGTCGCGACCGCCCGCTCGGGATGGACTCCGCCACGAAGGTGGCGCAGCGTACTCAGGACGGCTGGCAAGGCGAGCACGCCCAGCACGCCATCACGCAGACCCATCACGTGCGCTCAGCCGTCAAGCGGAACACTCTGATCCAGCGTCACGCTCATTGCCCGAGCAGCCGGGAAATGACGCCCTGATCGTAAGACGCGGTCAGCACGTCCAGCTTCCCGTCACCATCCACATCGCCTACAACGAGGTGATACGGCCCGCCACCGACCGCTGCCGTGACCGTCGTGGCGAGAAAGCCTCCCGCCCCATCGCCAGGACGCACGACCACTGTGCTGGCCAGCTGATTGGACACGACCAGGTCGAGGACACCATCTCCATTCATGTCGGCCAGCTCGAGACCAGTCGGACCATCGCCGACCGTGACAGGAGTCCCCGTGGTAAACCCGCCCGAGCCGTTACCGAGGTGGATAGCGACCAGGTCATCCACCGAAACCGTGATGGCCAGGTCCAGCACACCATCACCGTTCAGGTCACCCAGAGCGACAATGCGAGGGCTGGAGTTGACAGCACCCACCGTACGGTCCGTGCGCGTTCCAAAGCCACCTGATCCATCGCCCAGAAAGATCGACACGCTGCCCCCATCGATGTTCGCCGTCACCAGATCGAGATACCCGTCGCCATTGAGATCCCCCAGCGCGGCAGAGAAAGGACCACCGGTCGCGGCAAGCTGCTTGCCTGAACGGCAGTCCCCGTTGTCATTGACGCTCAACACCGAAACCGTATTGTGATTGCGATTCGTCACCACCATGTCAAGACGCCCATCCGCGTCGAGGTCACCCAGCGCGACCCAGGTGCCATCGGCGATCGGACATTTTCCCGTGTAGCTGAGAGCACCGGTGCCATCGCCGAGCCAGATCTTGACGATCCTGTCATCTCTCTGCACGGAGACCACATCCAGATGGCCATCTCCATTCATATCCCCGATCGCCGCAAAGGGCACATAGTTGCCGCCGTTGTAGGCCGTTGGCGTACCGAATCCTCCCGCCCCATCACCCAGCGCCACCGTGAACGAGGGTCCCGTCGGCGCGTCGTAGGCGGTGACCAGATCAAGGACACCATCACCGTTCAGATCACCCAGTTGCACTGAATGGGTGAATGAATGCCCGATGAGATCCGAGCGCGAGGCCAGACTGCCACTCGAGCCACCCACCGACCCCTGCACCATGAAACTGCCCACGACCGGACGAACGGCCGTTCCTGCCACCGCCGTATTGTCAGCCGTCGCGCTGACCATCACGCGCTCACCGCGAAAGAAGGGCTTTGCCCCCGTGAAGCTCCAGATCAGCTGATTCGGACGTGTCGTGGCCCCTCCCCCGTCCAGTGCACCGGAATAAGCCATGCCCACCTTGCGCAGACCGGACATGGATCCCTGCACGATCAGCGTCGAGGCAGTGGGCGCGTTCATGGGCTCGCAAAACCCCAGTGAGACCTCCGAATCGATCGGCACGCCCACCAGATTGAACGGCGCTGCGTTCACAGCAGGCGGCGACGACAGGGTATTGGTCAGATAGGCGCTCGCTGCCCCGGGCAGCCCTGCAATTCGAACCTGGCAGATTGGATCGCCGATGGTCGTCCGTGCAATCCGGCCTCCCAGAACAGCCAGGTTCTTGCTGCCCAGCGCAGCGGCCCGTGCCTGGGCGGCCCGATCACCTGCAATCGTCTGTTCCTGGCTCGACTGCGTGACCCGAATCGTGGTGTCGTCTGCCACCTGGAAGCGCATCGAGATGCTGAACGGGTCATCCGTCGCCTGTGCCTGCAAGGGGATCCTGAAGGCCAGCGTGACGACGCCGTCGTACACCCCTGGAGCCGGGTTCGCGGGCAGCACGCGTGAATCGTTCGACGCGTTGCGCACCACAAAGCCATACGGAAACACGCTGTCCACGCCGGAATCCGCCGCCGGTATCTCCACCTCACGATAGGCCTGCATCGAGGCCATGGCGGCGACGACCGTGGCCCCATCGGAGGACACGCCATGAACCGGCACCAGCTGCGTGGTCAACGCAGCATTGGCGTCAGAGCCATCAAAGCGCCGGAATCGCGACACTGCCGTCTGGTTGATCGTCTGGCTGCTGGTGATGCCAAAGAAGGTGACATTGTTGCGTGCTGTGCCGTAGGCAGTGCAGTTTCCGGGGTCGGCGCACACCCGCGCATTTCTGACTCGGTAGGTCGCCATGATGTAGCGAACCCCGCCTGCTCCCCTGGCACCCACATCGACGTGGCTGGATGACAAGGGCGACACGTCAAGACCCAGCGGAATGGCCGAAGTCGAAGTGATCGTCTTGACTGCGCGTGGCACGCCGCCCTGGCCTTTGACCGGCAGACCACCCGGTCCCACCCAGACTGCACTGGACTCCATTGCATTCGTCCCGATGCCACTGATGCTCATCTCCACCACGCCAAGCGAGGCCTTGGGCTGCAACACCTCGATGGACGTGTCTGGAGTGAGTCCGCCGGTGCGTCCTCCGCCCTCCTCCGAGCCACTGCAGCCGGTCAACTGAAGGACCACAGCGGCTAACGCCAATCCTGTTCTGAGCATGATGTTCTCCTGAAAAATGATGGAATCGCCCAGCAGGTGGCCGTATCGGACGCCTGACCCGGTTCATCGTACGGTTCGCTCCTCACGCAGAGATTTGCGCGGGATCAAGGCGCATGCCGAGCATCCTGGAAACCGTCCAGACGACACTCACATCGAATTAATGCTTCCGCCAGGTGCAGAATCGGCAGCGTCGATTTCAGCGATAAAGGCCGGACTCATCCGCCGTGGGCGCAAGCACCAGGGCAAGCAGGCGACTCACGCCTTGCTGGGCCCAGAGTCGACCCTGGGCAGTAAGTGGCAGCCCGGCCGCCTGCCACAGCAGGCGCGTCAACGCGAGGAGCGAACTGTGCGCGGGCTGCCGCGCCTCGAGAATCAGAATGACCGTCGCGGGCGCAGAGGGAATCACCGCAAGGTCGTCCAGATCGATGCAGAGCTTGCCATCGGCATGCACTCTCGAAGGACATCCTTCGAGAATGGGAAACACGCGCACCATCGACGGATGGATGCGAATCGACGTGTCCCGGGCCACCGCCAGCAGCGTTCGCGCATTGAGCCAGACGCGATCTTCCCCGAGCGGCAGACAGCCTTGGTGCAGGCGTGCGAGCAGGTCACAGCTCTTGCCCGCACCCGAGCGCCCCAGGACCAACCGAGCCCCTCGCACAGCCTCGCCTGGATCAACCGATGCACTGGCGTGAAGACTGAGCCACGCCTGTGAACGAAAGCATTCGGTGATTGCAAGGTAAGCAGCTGCCTGGGGTGCCGGCCCCCAGCACGAGAGCGCCCAAGGTTCACCTGAGGACACCGACACATTGCAGCCGGATGCGGCATCGCGATCGATCAACTCGAAACGGTTGTCGGTAACCGGTGACGCGCGCACAGGCTGCACGAATTCGAGCTCGACGCCGCCAGCCTGGATCCGTTTGCGACTCGCGGGTCCTGCCAGCGGTTGGACCTGCGGCCCCCACTGGATTCGCACCGGTCGCAGTCCGGAGTCGTCCGGTGGCTCAAAGGCCATGAAGGCGTCAGCCAGCCACTCGCGCAGATTCGGTGGCAGGCTGTCGTCCATCAAGAGGTTCCAGCCTCGGACCCACCCCGAATGCGCACCATCGCGGGCCGGTGCAGCCGCCCTCACGCGGACGCGTCCGTCACGATGATCAGACCGTGCTCAAGCAGGCTCGCAATGATCTGGTCGACATCGCGCGCTGCCTGTGCCTGGCTGACCGAATAGTCGCTGCACAGCCGCTCGACGAGCGTGCGTCGATGCGCCGGCAAGGTGATCCAGAGCGCGCGGGCCGTCCGGTTGAGATGGACGGCCAC
>JBILSK010000123.1:0-6192 GCA_044372165.1 Burkholderiaceae bacterium
CGTCGAGAACCTGGGCGACCGGGTCATCGAATCGGCGGGCCAGGGGGTGGACACATTGATGACTTCGCTGGCGAGCTACACCCTGCCTGCTCATGTCGAGAACCTGGTCTATTCGGGCAATGCGACGTTTCGGGGGATCGGCAATGCCCTGGACAACCGGATCGAGGGCGGACGACGCGCCGACACGCTCGAGGGTGGTACGGGGGCCGATGTCATGATCGGTGGGCAAGGTGCAGACCGCTTCGTGCTGTCCGCGCTCGGCGACAGCGGCGTGACGGCGGCCCTGCGTGACCTGATTCTCGATTTCGAGCTCGGGACTGATCGCATCGATGTGTCGGCAATCGATGCCCAGTCGGCTCGGGGCGGCAATCAGGCCTTCAGCTGGCGCGGTGCTGCGCCGATCAATGGCGCAGGACAGATCGCGATCAGCTACGACGCGGAGTCGGATGTCACCGTCATCAGCGGGAACGTCAATGCGAATCTCGCGGCGGACTTCAGCATCGGCTTGCGCGGGAACTTCGTGGGTCTGCTCGGCCCGACGGACTTCATCCTGTAAGTCAGGACGGTGGCCGGGAGCGTGTCTGTGCGTGAGACACTTCCCGGCCTTGTCTTCAACCGTCTTCCATCGTCAACACGCGCACGCCTGCCATGAGAGTTCATCCGTCGAATCAGTCCCTGCCCGTGTGGCGCTCCATCATGTTCGTGCCGGCGGTGAGCGACCGCTTCGTCGAGAGTGCCCTCAAGCAGCCGGCCGATGCACTGCAGATCGATCTCGAGGACAGCGTCGGCCCGGGTCAGAAGGACGAGGCGCGGACGCGGGTGCCCGCGATTGCCGATCGCTATGCGTCGCTGGGGCGCGATGTGATCGTGCGTGTGAACCGGCCGTGGCGTCTGCTGGTGCGCGATCTGGAGGCCGTGGTGCGGCCCAGCGTGCTGGCAGTCAGTCTGCCCAAGGTGCCCGATGCAGGCTTTGTGCAGTCGGTGGCCGAGGTGCTCGACGAACTGGAGATGGAGCAGGGCATGCCCTTGGGGCATACCCGCATCATCGCGATGGTCGAGGATGCCCAGGGCTTGTCGCAGCTCAACGAGATTGCGGCCAGTCATCCGCGGATGGTGGGCCTGATCGTGGGGGCCGAAGACCTGGCGGTGTCGCTGCAGATGGCGGTCGATGCCGACGGGCTGTATGTGCCCAATGTGATGGCGATTTCCGCGGCCCGTCGCGCCGGCATCCTGCCGCTGGGCTTTGTGGGCTCGGTGGCCGATTTCAAGGACATCGAGGCCTTTCGCGCGCGCATCGTTCGCGCGCGCGGACTGGGGTTTGACGGCGCCTTCTGCGTGCATCCTTCGCAGGTGCCGGTGCTCAACGAGACCTTTGCGCCCACCGAGGCACAGGTCGCCCATGCCCGCGGCGTGGTCGAGGCCTTCGATGCTCAACTGGGTTCGGGCAAGGCAGCCTTCAGCTACCAGGGTCGCATGGTCGATCTGCCGGTGGTCGAGCAGTGCCGGCAGGTGCTGCGTCGCATGGCCGCGATCGCCCGGCGCGAGGCTGCGCGCCAATAGTCCCTGAGCCCGCCGGGCCGGGTACCATCGCGGCGCACACTCGATCGACCCGCCGGGCTCGAATCGAACCCTTGCACACCCCCTCATTTCGGAGACATCTTCATGGCGCATACCCTGCCTGCCCTCATCGCTGCCGATGACCGGGCCCCGTCAACGTCCCGTCGTCGCCTGGTTGGTGCCGCGGTGGGCGCCGCCGGCCTGGCCGCACTGCCGGCCCGGTCGCAGGCCGCCTTTCCGGCCAAGCCGATCACGCTGCTCGTGCCGTTTCCGCCAGGTGCTGCCACCGATGCGGTCGGTCGTGCTCTGGCCGCCCAGGCATCCAAGGTGCTGGGCCAGCAGGTCATCGTCGAAAACCGTGCGGGCGTGGCCGGGACCCTGGCCGCCGGCACGCTCGCTCAGTCGAACAATCCGGACGGCTACACCATCGCGATCGCGCCGGCATCCTTGTTCCGGGTGCCGCACACCCAGCGGGTGTCCTACGACCCGATCCGTGATCTCACTTACATCATGAATTTCTCGGGCTACACCTTTTCGCTGGTGGTGGCCGAGAACACACCCTGGAAGTCCCTGGCCGATGTCCTTGCCTTTGCCAAGGCCAACCCGGGCAAGGTGCAGATCGGTGCCAGCGGCGCCGGCAGCTCGGGCCATGTCGCCACGCGCTTCCTGGAGGTCAAGAGTGGTGCCGAGTTCACCTTCGTGCCCTTCAAGGGTGGCGCGGAAGTGCTGCAGGCGTTCGTGGGCGGGCACATCAATGGCGTGATCGATGGCGGCTGGGCGCAGATCGAGAAGCAGGGCAAGGGACGCGTGATCGTCACCTTCCAGGACAAGCGCATTCCTCGCCTGCCGAACGTCCCCACGGCACGCGAATCGGGCATCGACTATGTCACCCGCAGCCCGATCGGTCTGGTCGGCCCCAAGGGCATGGATCCGCGCGTGGTGAAGGTGATCCACGATGCCTTCCGCTCTGCGCTGACCGATCCGACCTACAAGCGCTACCTCGAGCTGCACGATCTCGAGGACAACTACCTGTCGGGCGAGGACTACTTCAAGCTCGCGCAGCGCCTGTGGGAAGAGGAAAAGCAGGCGGTGCAGATGCTGGGCATGAAGCCGCAGTAAGGAGGCGTGCGTGGCCCGGGTGAATCACGCCCGGGTCCGCTGCGTCGGTTCAGTCGAGCAGGCGGCGACGATTGCCGGCGAAGCGCGTGACGCCGGTGCGATCGAGACATTCAAGCACCTCGATCGTGATGTTGCGACCGATGCCCGAGGCATCGCGGTAGGCGGCGGCATCGAACGCGCCATCCGGTGAGGCCTCGGCCAGGGTGCGGGCGACTCGGGCCAAGTCCGCCATCGTGGCCGGCAGGTAATAGCGATTGGGTGCCACCGCGACCAGACGGCCCAGTGCGGCCATCTCGCGCATGAAGGCCATCAGGTCGGCGCGGGTAGTGCCCAGTCGATCGGCCAGTTCGCCTGCGATGGGCGCGCGTCGTCCCGCCTCCAGCAGCAGCACGGTGAGCCGCTCCAGCAATTGCTGCTGGGCTGCGGGCAGCACCGGCTTGTGCTCGGGCAGACGCAGGTGCACGCCGTCGCGCACGATGCGCCCGGCGTCGGCGAGTGTGCGCAGGGCAGCCTGAGCGAGGCTGTCGGCGCGGCGACGCAACTCGCCTGCCTCGGCACCCGCCCGCACGGTGCCCGATCGAATGAGGGCAGGCGTGCCCAGACCGATGCGCTCGGGGTGTTCGACGTGGGCATCGGCGAGCGTGTCGAGCAGGGCCTGTTGCCAGGCTGCCCAGTGCGCGGGCGACAGGGCAATGCCGGCGCTCGCAGCCGCTGCCTGACGGCCTGCGCTGTGGCCGATCCGGTGCATGGGCGTGGCCGCATGCAGTGCCTCGCGCTGCGCTTCGTCCAGATTCCAGAGCCGCTCGAAGCTGTCCAGCTCGACCCCCAGGCGCGAATAGTCCAGCAGGCAGCGCAAGGCCTGCGTCGCATCGGGCAGGGCCAATGCATCCAGGGCAGCCAGTCGCTCGGGTCGGTTGCGGCCGCGGATCGGGCCGAAGGGATCGATGACCTGACCGCCGCCCAGGGTCAGCTGCGCAGTGGGGTCGCGCACGATGAAGCGATCGCCCCGCACCGCGCACACGGGATGTTCCAGCACCAGCTGCACGCAGCCCTGTTCGCCGGCGCCCAGGCTGCGCAGTGAAATCGGCGCAACGCGGGCATTCACGCTGCCCGCACCCAGGTGGACCTGCACCCGCGTGCCGGCCTCCAGTGCGCGGGGAACGTGCGCCAGCAGGGTGAGCGCCACATCGAGCCGCTGGGTGGGCGCGTGCACGGCGGGTGCAACCGCCCACTGACCGCGACCGATCTCCTCGCGATGCAGGTCGGGGCCGACCAGGTTCAGCGCGCAGCGTTGCCCGGCCTGCGCCTGCTCGGTGCGGCGGTTCTGGGCATGGATGCCTCGCACGCGAACCGTCCGCCCCAGGGGCGAGACGACCAGGGTGTCGCCGACTCGAACCTGGCCCGACAGCGCAGCGCCGGTCACCACCAGTCCAGCCCCTTCCACGCTGAAGGCCCGGTCGATGGCCAGTCGGAACTGGCCCTGGACGATGCGCTCTGCGTGGCTGGCCTGGGCATGAACCAGATGCGCGCGCAGCGCATCCAGGCCGCGGCCAGCCGGGGTGTCGACCTCGAAGACCGTCGCGCCCGCAAAGCGGGTGTCGGCCAGCAGCGCGTCGATCGCCAGGCGAGCTGCGTCGCGTTGCGCCGAGTCGGCACGATCGATCTTGGTGAGCACGACGGTCAGGGCCTGCGCGCCGAGCAGATCGAGGATGGCCAGGTGCTCGCGGGTCTGCGGCATGGGGCCGTCGTCGGCGGCAATCACCAGCAGTGCCAGGTCGATGGCCTGCACGCCGGCCAGCATGTTGCGCACGAATCGTTCGTGTCCAGGCACATCGACGAATCCGGTCAGCGTGCTGCCGCCGAGATCGGCATAGGCAAAGCCGATGTCTATGGTCAGCCCGCGACGTTTTTCCTCCTCGAGCCGATCGGTGTCCACGCCGGTGAGGGCGCGCACCAGGCTGGTCTTGCCGTGGTCGACGTGCCCGGCGGTTGCGATGATCATGGCGTGATCGAGGCGCGAACCGACCCGGGTCGCGTGGGCGCCGTGCCGACCGAGGCGTGCCGGACGACGAGTTGCGCGAGCAGGCCTGCTTCATCGTCCAGGCAGCGCAGATCGAGCCACAGCGCGCCATCGGTGATGCGTCCGATCACCGGCTGCTCGAGCGCACGCAGCGCGGTCGCCAGGCCTTGCAGTGGCGCGCCGGCGCTGCGCTTGGCCGCCACGGGGGCGATGCGCAAGCCAGCACTGGGCAGGCGATCGACCGGCAGGGAGCCGCTGCCGATCTGGCTGGCCATGTCCGCGACCTCGACGCGCCAGGCATCGCCCAGCCAGGTGGCGACGACGGGCGCCAGGCGTTCGGCCTGCGCGGCGATGGCCTCGCGCGGTCGGGTCAGTTGCCGCAGGGCGGGCACGCGTTGCAGCAGTCGCTCGGGGTCGGCATACAGCCGCAGCACCGCGGCCAGTGCCGCCAGGGTCAGCTTGTCGCAGCGCATGGCGCGCTTGAGCGGATTGCGGCGAATGCGTTCGATGAGGTCGGCTCGACCCACCAGCATGCCGGCCTGCGGGCCGCCCAGCAGCTTGTCGCCACTGAAGGTGACGAGATCCGCGCCGTGCGCGATCGCCTGGCCGGGCGTGGGCTCGGCTGGCAGACCGAATCGGGTGAGATCGGTGAGCGTGCCACTGCCCAGGTCGATCACGAAGGGCACACCGCGGGCATGAGCCAGCGCGGCCAGTTCGCGCTCGTCCGGTTCGGCGGTGAAGCCTTCGATGCGGTAGTTGCTCGCGTGCACCTTCATCAGCAGTGCGGTGCGATCGTTGATCGCCTCGGCGTAGTCGCGCAGGTGGGTACGGTTGGTGGTGCCCACTTCGCGCAGGCGGCAGCCGGCGCGCGCCATGATGTCCGGCAGTCGAAACGAGCCGCCCAGCTCGATCAGCTCGCCGCGCGACACGATCACTTCCTTTCGATACGCCAGGGCATTGAGCAGCAGCACCACGGCTGCTGCATTGTTGTTCACCACCGCTGCGGCCGCCGCACCGGTGAGCCGGCACAGCCAGGGCGCGATGTGGTCGTCGCGCTCGCCCCGTTCACCGCGCTCGAGGTCGTATTCGAGGCTGGAGGCGCCCTCGGCCACGCGCCTGATCGCCTCGATGGCTTCGGGCGGCAAGGGCGCACGGCCCAGGTTGGTGTGCAGCACGGTCCCGGTCAGATTGAAGACCGGACGCAGCGAGGGGCGCATCAGTGCGTCGACGCGCTGGTGCACCGCAGTGACGATGGCATTGCTCGGATCGGCGTCAGGCGGCGCGGTGCCGGTCGAGGCCGTGGCACGCCGCTCGGCGAGCTCGTCCCGGATGGCATCGCGCACGACCGTGCGGCCGTGTTGCTCGATCAGGGCAGCCAGGCTGTCCTGCCCCAGCAGGCGATCGACCGAGGGCAGGTGGACGCGCTGGGGAACACGCGGCGGACTGTCGTCGGGCAGGGCAGGCATGGGGCGGCGGTGGGCTTGGAAAGGGTGGGT
>JBILSK010000124.1:0-6159 GCA_044372165.1 Burkholderiaceae bacterium
TTGAACTGATGTCGGTTGACAAGAAGGCCGAGCAGGGCACGCCCAAGTTCGTGCTGCTCGACGGCCTGGGGGCTGCCCGGGTGCAGAAGGTGCCCGACGCGCCGCTCGCCGAGACGCTCGCGGCCTACAGCGCGCCGCGCTGACGGCTTCGACGGGAGGCTCATCGTGACGCGTGCACCCTGGGCAGCCGATCCGCTCGAATCGCGGGGCCGGCTTCGCGCCGAGCCGCCGCCCCAGGGGCGAGACGACTTTCAGCGCGACCGTGACCGCATCGTGCATTGCAGTGCGTTTCGACGTCTGGAGTACAAGACGCAGGTCTTCGTCAATCACGAAGGAGACCTCTTCCGGACCCGTCTGACGCATTCGATCGAAGTCGCGCAGATTGCACGGACGGTGGCGCGGCAGCTGCAGCTGAACGAGGACCTGACCGAGGCGATTTCGCTGGCCCACGACCTGGGGCATACGCCCTTCGGCCATGCCGGTCAGGATGCGCTCAACCGCTGCATGAAACCCTGGGGCGGCTTCGAGCACAATCTGCAGTCGCTGCGCGTGGTCGACGAGCTGGAGGAGCGCTATGGCGACCATGACGGCCTGAACCTGTGCTTCGAGACCCGTGAAGGGGTGCTCAAGCACTGTTCGACGGCACGCGCGGAGTTGCTGGGCGATGTCGGGCGTCGCTTCATCGAGCGCACCCAGCCCTCGCTCGAGGCGCAATTGGCCAACGTCGCCGACGAGGTGGCCTATGTCAATCACGATGTCGACGACGGACTGCGCTCAGGCCTGCTCACGCTGTCGCAACTGGCCGAGGTGGCGCTCTTTGCGGAGCACCACCGCGAGGTGGCCGCCCGCTTTCCGCAGGCGGGCGAGCGCCGGGTGATTCACGAGACGGTGCGGCGGATGATCAACGAACTGGTGGTTGATCTGGTCGGACACAGTCGGGCCCTGATCGAACAAGCCGGCCCGCACAGCCCCGCGGCTGTGCGCCAGTGCCCACCCCTGATCGGCTTTTCAGAACCGGTAGCGCGGCGCAAGGCCGAACTCAAGCGCTTCCTCTTCGAAAACCTGTATCGCCACTATCGGGTGGTCCGAATGACGGTGAAGGCGTCACGCATCGTCACCGAACTGTTCGAGGCCTTCTCGGCCGATGCGCGGCTGCTGCCCGACGACCATCGCCGCAAGGCCGAGCAGCGTGAGTTGCACCGTGTCATCGCCGACTACATTGCCGGCATGACCGACCGCTACGCGATCCGGGAACACCGTCGGCTGTTCCTGATCGAGGAATCCTGAGGTCCGCGACATGGCCCGACAGGCACGCCTGGTGGTTCCCGGGTTTCCCTACCATGTGATTCAGCGCGGCCACGACAGGCGGCTGGTGTTCCTCGACGACATCGACCGACGTCACTACCTGGAAGGCTTGCAGGAGGCGTGTGCGGCGCACGACCTGGCGGTCCACGCCTACGTGCTGATGGACAACCATGTGCATCTGCTGTGCACGCCGGGCCAGGCGGACTCCTTGTCGCTCGCCATGCAGGCCGTTGGCAGACGCTATGTGCGCCGCTTCAATCGACGCCATGCCCGCACCGGCACCCTGTGGGAGGGGCGCTTTCGCTCATCGCTGGTCGAGGCCGACCGATACTTCCTGGCCTGCGTTCGGTACATCGAAAGCAATCCGGTGCGGGCCGGCAGGGTGGATGACGTGGCGGCCTGGCCCTGGTCAAGCCATCGCCATCACATCGGCCTGACCGTCGATCCACTGGTGTCCCCGCACGCCTGCCTCTTCGCCCTGGGCAATACGCCCTTCGACCGCGAGTCCGCCTATCGGCATCTCTTTGATGACGGCCTGCAGATGTCCGAGCAGGATTGGCTGCGACAAAGATTACTGCGCGGAAAGCCGACAGCGAGCACTGACTTTCAAAAGGACCTTGAAGCCACGCGCGGTATTCAGCTGCTGACCCGCCCCGTCGGCCGCCCCCGCACGCGCTGAAAAAAGGGGGTCAGATCACAATTTTCGTGTGAAGCCCTCCCGGGTTGGGGCTGCACGCGTCGACATGCCAATGATCTGTCCCCAATTAATGGGGGCGGCGTCGTGCACCAAAATAAATTGTGATCTGACCCCAATTTAATTTTGTTGAGGTGCTTGCTGCGCTGCACTATCCTCCTGCTTCGCTTTTCCGGAGAAGTGCGATGGCGATGCCCTCGGCCCAAGGCCTTTACGATCCCTCCAACGAACACGATGCCTGCGGCGTGGGCTTTGTGGCCCACATCAAGGGGGCTCGCAGTCATGCCATCGTCGAGCAGGGCCTGCAGATCCTGCTGAACCTCGATCACCGGGGCGCGACCGGCGCCGACGAGCTGTTCGGCGATGGCGCCGGCATCCTCATCCAGATTCCCGACGACCTCTACCGCACCGAGATGGCGGCCAAGGGCGTGAACCTGCCGACGCGCGGCGAATACGGCGTCGGCATGGTGTTCCTGCCCAAGGAACACGCCTCGCGCCTGGCGTGCGAGCAGGAGCTCGAGCGGACGGTGCGTGCCGAAGGCCAGCATGTGCTGGGCTGGCGCGATGTCCCGGTGGATCACTCCATGGAGATGAGCCCGCTGGTGCGCGAGTCGGAGCCGGTGATCCGGCAGATCTTCATTGGTCGCGGGCGCGACGTGATGGTCCCCGACGCCCTGGAGCGCAAGCTCTACATCATCCGCAAGACCGCCAGCCACGCGATCCGCAACCTGGGCCTGAAGCACGGCAAGGAATACTTCGTGCCGTCGATGTCCACGCGCACGGTGGTCTACAAAGGCCTGCTGCTGGCCAATCAGGTGGGCAGGTACTACACCGACCTGCAGGATCCGCGCACGGTGTCCGCGCTGGCGCTGGTGCATCAGCGCTTCTCGACCAACACCTTCCCGGCCTGGGAGCTCGCGCACCCCTATCGCATGCTGGCCCACAACGGTGAAATCAATACCGTCAAGGGCAACTACAACTGGATGCGTGCTCGCGAAGGCGTGATGAAGTCGGCCGTGCTGGGCGACGACCTCAAGAAGCTGTGGCCGCTGATCTATCCGGGCCAGTCCGACACTGCCTGCTTCGACAACTGCCTCGAGCTGCTGGTGATGGCCGGCTACCCGATGGCCCAGGCGATCATGATGATGATCCCCGAGGCCTGGGAGCAGCACACCCTGATGGACGAGAACCGTCGGGCGTTCTACGAGTATCACGCCGCCATGATGGAGCCCTGGGACGGCCCGGCCGCCATTGCCTTCACCGATGGCCGCCAGATCGGCGCCACCCTTGATCGCAACGGCCTGCGCCCGGCGCGATACATCGTCACCGACGACGATATCGTGGTGATGGCCTCGGAAGCCGGCGTGTTGCCGGATATTCCCGAGTCGCGCATCGTCAAGAAGTGGCGTCTGCAGCCCGGCAAGATGTTCCTGATCGACCTGGAGCAGGGCCGCATCATCGACGACAAGGCGCTGAAGGATCAGCTCGCGGCCAGCCAGCCCTATCGGCAGTGGATCGAGCGCATCCGCGTGCGCCTCGATGAAGTGGCGACCAGCCCGCTGGCGGTCAATGCCGGTGCCGACGAGTCGGCCGCCGAGAACGACCGTCCGCTGCAGGACATCGCCCTGCTCGATCGCCAGCAGGCCTTCGGCTACAGCCAGGAAGACATCAAGTTCCTGATGGCGCCCATGGCCCGCGACGGCGAGGAAGGCATCGGTTCCATGGGCAACGACTCGCCGCTGGCCGTCCTGTCCGACAAGAACAAGTCGCTCTACAACTATTTCAAGCAGCTGTTTGCGCAGGTCACCAACCCGCCGATCGACCCGATCCGCGAGCAGCTGGTGATGTCGCTGGTGTCCTTCGTCGGGCCCAAGCCCAATCTGCTCGACATCAACAACATCAATCCGCCGCTGCGCCTTGAAGTGTCCCAGCCGATTCTCTCGGCCGAGGACATGGACCGCATTCGGCACATTGGTCGCTTCACCGACAGCAAGTTCCAGAGTTACGAGCTGGACATCTGCTACCCGGTGGCCTGGGGCAAGGACGGCATCGAGGCACGCATCGCCTCGCTGTGCGCCAACGCGGTGGATGCGGTCAAGAGCGGCTACACGATCCTGATCGTGTCCGACCGTCACCTCGATCGCGACCATGTCGCCATTCCGGCGCTACTGGCGACCTCGGCCATTCACCAGCATCTGATCAACACCGGTCTGCGGACCTCCGCGGGGCTGGTGGTCGAGACTGGCTCGGCCCGCGAGATCCATCATTTCGCGCTGCTCGCCGGCTACGGTGCCGAGGCGATCCATCCCTACCTGGCGATGGAAACCATCGCGCACATCCATCAGGGCTTGGGACCTGACCTGTCGGCCGAGAAGGCCATCAAGAACTACGTCAAGGCGATCGGCAAGGGTCTGCAGAAGATCATGTCGAAGATGGGCATTTCCACCTACATGTCGTATACCGGTGCGCAGATCTTCGAGGCCATCGGCCTCGATCGAGGCCTGATCGACAAGTACTTCACCGGCACGGCGTCAAACGTCGAAGGCATCGGCATCTTCGAGGTGGCCGAAGAGGCGCTGCGCATGCATCGCGACGCCTTCGGCAACAGCCCGGTGCTGGCCAACGCGCTGGAGACGGGCGGCGAGTACGCCTTCCGCATTCGCGGCGAAGAGCACATGTGGACGCCGGACGCGATCGCCAAGCTGCAGCACGCGACCAAGTCGAACAGCTTCCAGACCTACAAGGACTACGCGCAGATCATCAACGACCAGTCGCGTCGTCACATGACGCTGCGCGGCCTGTTCGAGTTCCGTGTCGATGCCTCCAAGGCCATCCCGATCGACGAGGTCGAGTCGGCCGCCGACATCGTCAAGCGATTCTCGACCGGCGCGATGTCGCTGGGCTCGATTTCCACCGAAGCCCACGCGACGCTCGCGGTGGCGATGAACCGCATCGGTGGCAAGTCGAACACCGGCGAAGGTGGCGAAGACGAACTGCGCTACCAGAACGAGCTCAAGGGTATTCCCATCAAGGCCGGCGACACGCTGGCCAGCCTGCTCGGACCCGGCACCATCGAGAGCGACTACCCGCTGATGCCCGGCGACTCGCTGCGTTCGCGCATCAAGCAGGTCGCCTCGGGACGCTTCGGTGTCACCGCCGAATACCTGGCCAGTGCCGACCAGATCCAGATCAAGATGGCTCAGGGCGCCAAGCCCGGCGAAGGCGGCCAGCTGCCCGGTCACAAGGTGTCCGAGTACATCGCCAAGCTGCGTTTCTCGGTGCCCGGGGTGGGCCTGATCTCGCCGCCGCCGCACCATGACATCTACTCGATCGAGGACCTCGCGCAGCTCATCCACGACCTGAAGAACTGCAATCCGCGGGCCTCGATTTCCGTGAAGCTGGTGTCCGAGGTGGGTGTGGGCACGGTGGCCGCCGGCGTGGCCAAGGCCAAGGCCGACCACATCACCATCGCCGGCCACGACGGCGGCACCGGCGCGTCGCCCTGGTCCTCGATCAAGCATGCAGGCTCGCCCTGGGAGCTCGGGCTGGCCGAGACCCAGCAGACCCTGGTGATGAACCGCTTGCGGGGCCGGGTCCGCATCCAGGCCGACGGCCAGATGAAGACTGGCCGCGACGTGGTGATCGGCGCCTTGCTGGGCGCCGATGAATTCGGCTTCGCGACCGCACCGCTGGTGGTCGAGGGCTGCATCATGATGCGCAAGTGCCACCTGAACACTTGCCCGGTAGGCGTGGCCACCCAGGATCCGGTGCTGCGCCGCAAGTTCGCCGGCAAGCCGGAGTACGTGGTCAACTACTTCTTCTTCGTCGCCGAAGAAGCCCGGGCGATCATGGCTCAGCTGGGCATTCGTCGCTTCGACGACCTGATCGGCGCCACCCACTTGCTCGATACGCGCACCGGCATCACGCACTGGAAGGCCAAGGGACTGGATTTCTCCCGCATCTTCCACGCACCAGCCATGCCGTCCGATGTGCCGCGCTATGCCGTGTCGACCCAGGACCACGGTCTTGACCGTGCCCTGGACCTGCAGCTGATCGAGAAATCGCGTCCCGCGATCGAGCGCGGCGAGGCGGTGAGCTTCATCACCCCGATCCGCAACGTCAATCGCACCGTGGGCGCCATGCTCGCCGGCGAGGTCGCG
>JBILSK010000125.1:0-6156 GCA_044372165.1 Burkholderiaceae bacterium
AAGTGCGGGCGAATGCGCGCCTGCAAGGCTTGCAGCCGCGCCTCCGAGAACGAGGGCGAATAAGCCCTTGCCCGGAGCCTGAAATATTCGGTCAGACCGACGGCGAGAAACCCGGCGATGGCCATGCGTACCGCTGCCCAGGAAAACAGCTGCATCGCGCTCATCTCGGGATGCATCAGGTGCGCGACCGACGCGGCCACCACGCCGGTGACCCCCACCGGCACGCTGATGGCGACCAGCCACTGGGTGCGCAGCGAGCTTCCATTGACGGCACGCCGTGCCGCGCACAGGGCTGCCAGCGAGGCCAGAGCCGCGGGCTCCAGCACGAACGCGAGCCTGAGCAGGTCGGACACCAGATTGCGACCATCTGTGGCATGAGCCACCGCTGCCAGCAAGACAGGCAGGTTCACCGCGAGCAGCGAACGCAGGATGATGCCGATGTTGCAGGTGTCGGGAATCAGTGGCGCATCAGCGCCTTCGGTCTGGCGACGGCCGCGAACCACTGGCTGCCCCGACGGTGCACGGGACGGCGGAGCGGACGTCTTATACTGCGCAGTTTGTGCGTTTTCCGGCGGCATGAGCGACCCATTATGACAGATCAGTTCAGCAAGAAATCCGAGGCTTGGTCGGCGCGGTTCTCGGAGCCCGTGGCAGAGCTGGTCAAGCGGTATACCGCCTCGGTCGATTTCGACAAGCGACTGGCCCTCTTCGACATCCAGGGTTCACTGGCCCACGCCGACATGCTGCACAGCGTCGGTCTGCTCTCGGCTGATGATCTGAGCGCCATTCAGTCGGGCATGGCAAGCATCCGCTCCGAGATCGAGCGCGGGACCTTCACCTGGTCGCTCGACCTTGAAGACGTTCACCTGAACATCGAGAAGCGATTGACTGATCTGGTCGGTGATGCCGGCAAGCGGCTGCATACCGCGCGCTCACGCAATGACCAGGTCGCCACCGACATCCGCCTGTGGCTGCGCGCCACGATCGACGAGACCATCGGCCTGCTGGGCAGTCTGCAGCATGCGATGGTCGATCTCGCCGAGCAGCATGCCGACACACTGATGCCCGGCTTCACGCACCTTCAGGTCGCGCAGCCGGTGACCTTCGGCCATCACCTGATGGCCTATGTCGAGATGTTCTCGCGCGATGCCGAGCGCATGGCCGACTGCCGCAAGCGAGTCAATCGCCTGCCTCTGGGCGCGGCCGCGCTGGCCGGCACCAGTTATCCCATCGATCGCGAACGAGTGGCCCGCAGCCTGGGTTTTGACGGCATCTGCGGCAATTCGCTGGATGCGGTCTCCGACCGCGATTTCGCCATCGAGTACTGCGCCGCGGCCGCGCTGATCATGACGCACATCTCGCGCCTGTCCGAGGAGCTGGTGATCTGGATGAGCCCGCGGGTCGGATTCATCGATCTGGCCGATCGCTTCTGCACCGGCAGCTCGATCATGCCGCAGAAGAAGAACCCGGACGTGCCGGAACTGGCTCGCGGCAAGACCGGCCGGGTCAATGGACATCTGGTCGCCCTGCTCACCTTGATGAAAGGCCAGCCACTGGCCTACAACAAGGACAACCAGGAAGACAAGGAGCCACTCTTCGATACGGCCGATACCGTGTCGAACACGCTGCGTATCTTCGCGGATCTGGTCGGTGGCATCACGGTCCGCGCTGACCGCATGCGTGCTGCCGCAGCGGAGGGCTTCTCCACGGCCACCGATCTCGCCGATTACCTGGTGAGAAAGGGGCTGCCCTTTCGCGACGCTCACGAAGTCGTGGCCCGTGCTGTTCGGGTCGCAGCCGACTCTGGACGCGAGCTGGCAGCGCTGTCGCTTGCCGAGCTGCAGGCCTTGTCAGCGGTGATTGGCGAAGATGCCTACGCGTCGCTGACGCTGGAAGGCTCGGTCAACTCGCGCAATCATCCAGGTGGCACCGCCCCCGAGCAGGTTCGCGCAGCGGTTCGGGCCGCGCGCATCCGACTGGGCTGAGCTCCCGGCAGACGCCGGTAGCGGGCGAGATTTGATCGGCGCCACACACCAGTGCAGGCCAGCCGCCGCGCCGGGTCATCGTTGCCCGACTGCACGACGCGGCCTAGAATCCGCCCATGCTCCCGCCAGCTTCGGCTGAGACCGGATCCACCACAACCCGGATCCACAGGCGAGCATCCCGAAGACATCACGGAGACTTCATGCAACGACGTTCCTTCCTCTCAAAGGCTGGTGCCACCGCGGCGACCGGATCGGTGATCCTGGGCGCGCCGGCCATCGTGTCGGCGCAGCCGACCGTGCGCTGGCGCATGGCCTCGAGCTTCCCGAAGAGCCTGGACACCCTGTACGGCGCGGCCGACATCCTCACGCGCCGTGTCAACGGTCTGACCGGCGGACGCTTCCAGATCTCGCTGCACCCGGCTGGCGAGATCGTGCCGCCACTGCAGGTCCTGGACGCGGTGCAGAACGGCACCATCGAGTGCGGTCACACCGCGCTCTACTACTATTTCGGCAAGGACCCGACCTGGGCCTTCGGCACCGCCGTGCCCTTCGGGCTGAACCAGCGTCAGTACAACGCCTGGTGGTACGAGGCCGGTGGCTCGAAGGTGTTCAACGAGTTCGCCAGCAAATCGGGCGTGACCGCGTTTGCGGCAGGCAACACCGGCGTCCAGATGGGCGGGTTCTTCCGCAAGGAAATCAAGGGTGTCGCCGACCTCAAGGGCCTGAAGTTCCGCATCGCGGGTCTGGCGGGCGCGATGCTGTCCAAGCTCGGCGTGGTGCCGCAGCAGATCGCGGCCGGCGACATCTATTCGTCTCTCGAAAAGGGCACGATCGACGCAGCCGAATGGGTGGCCCCGTACGACGACGAGAAGCTCGGCCTGGGCAAGGTGGCCAAGTACTACTACACCCCCGGCTTCTGGGAAGGTGGCCCGGCGCTGCACGCACTGGTCAACAACAAGGCCTGGGAATCCCTGCCGCCCGACTTCAAGGCCGCGTTCGAATCGGCCAGCGTCGAGGCGAACACCTACATGACCGCGCGCTACGACAACCTCAATCCGTCGGCCCTGCGTCGCCTGCTCGCCAGTGGCGTGCAGCTGCGGGCCTTCCCCAAGCCGGTGATGGATGCCTCCTATCAGGCGGTCCAGGAGGTCTATGCAGAGATCAACGGCAAGAACGCGGAGTTCAAGAAGATCTTCGATTCGTACTTTGCCTTCCAGCGCGAGCAGATTGCCTGGCATGGCGTGGCCGAGGCGCGCTTCGACCAGTTCATGCAATCGGTGCGCTGAACGCACATCGCCCCGCGCAAAGCGCCGGCCTCACGCGAGGTCGGCGCTTTTTTCATTCCTTGGGAATCGCGAAGGGATCCCGCGAGGCCGGCTCGGTTGCAGTCGGCGCCGGCGCCGTCCCACCCGACGCGGGGGGCTCCTGCGTCGCCGGCTCGGGTTTGATCTCGAAACTCATCGATGAGCCATCGACCTCGACGGGCTTGTCCAGAAAACTGGTCACCATGCCCGGCCAGAAGACCAGGATGGCCACCAGCACCAGCTGCATGAACACCCAGGGAATCGCGCCGAGATAGATATCCGAACTCTTCACTTCCTTGGGCGCGATGCCGCGCAGGTAAAAGAGCGCGAAACCAAAGGGCGGATGCATGAACGAGGTCTGCATGTTCACGCACAGCAGCACACCGAACCAGACCAGATCGATGCCCATATTCGCCGCGATCGGTGCCAGCAGCGGCACGATGATGAAGGCGATCTCGAAGAAGTCGAGAAAGAAGGCCAGAAAGAAGACGAAGACATTGACCAGCAGCAGGAAGGCGGTCGGACTGCCACCGGTCACCGAGGTCACCAGGTGCTCGATCCAGACCCCGCCATCGACGCCCTGGAACACCAGCGAAAAGACGGTCGACCCGATCAGGATGAAGATCACCATCGCGGTGATGCGCATGGTCGAGGCCATGGCCTGCCCGACCAGTGCCCGGTCGAGGCGACCATGCAGGGCGGCCAGCAGCATGGCACCCACCGCGCCCATTGCGCCGGCCTCGGTTGGCGTAGCCACCCCGAGAAAGATCGTTCCGAGCACGAGAAAGATCAGTACCACCGAGGGCACCATGCCCCACAGCACGCGCTTCCACAGGACCCAGCCACGTTGCGTGCGCGCCTCGGGCGGCAGGGGCGGCATCAGGTGCGGGCGCAGCTTGGAGACCACGAAGATGAAGCCGAGGAAGATGACCAACTGGGCGATCGAGGGGCCGATCGCACCGGCATACATGTCGCCCACCGACTTGCCCAGCTGATCGGCCAGCACCACCAGGACCAGCGAGGGGGGGATCACCTGGGTGATCGTGCCCGAGGCGGCAATCACGCCCGTGGCCAGCTTCATGTCGTAGCCGTAGCGCATCATGATCGGCAACGAGATCACGCCCATCGCGATCACCGACGCCGCCACCGTCCCGGTGATCGCCCCAAGCACCGCACCCACCAGGATCACGGCATAAGCCAGCCCGCCAGGCACCCCGCCAAACAGCTGCCCCGTGCCCTCCAGCAGGTCTTCCGCCAGGCCGCAGCGCTCGAGGAGAGCCCCCATGAAGGTGAAGAACGGGATCGCCAGCAGCAGATCATTGGCCAGGATGCCGAACACCCGCAGGGGCAGGTTCGCCATGAACTGGGTTGGAAAGAAGCCGAGCTCGATCGAGGCGAAGCCAGCCACCAGACCCAGTGCCGCCAGAGAAAAGGCCACCGGAAACCCGATGAGCATCATCAACACCAGGCCCGCGAACATCAGCGGTGCCATCGCCTGCAGAGTGATCATTGCAGCGGCCTCTCGTAATGGGTATCCATGGCGAACACCCCTTGCAGATAGCCGATGCGCTTGATGATCTCGGCCACGCCCTGCAGGGCCAGCAAGGCACACCCCAGCGGCACCAGCGCCTTGAACGGCCAGCGGATCAGCCCACCGGCGTTGCTTGATGTCTCGGACTGGGCCCAGGAGTCCACGACATACGGCCAGGCCATCCAGCCCAGCAAGACGATCGCCGGCATCAGGAAGAACAGCAACCCGAACAGATCGACCGACGCCTGCTTGCGGGCACTCAGTCGCGAGTACAGCACATCGACCCGCACATGTTCATTGAGTCTGAGCACCTGGGGGGCACCCAGCATGACGGTCACCGCGAACAGGTACCACTGCAGCTCGAGCCAGGCATTGGAGCTCATGTTCAGCAGATAGCGCACGGTCGCATTGCCTGCCGACACCACGCAGGCCAGCAACACCGCCCAGATCGCTATTCGCGCAAAGGCATCGTTGAGCGCGTCGACTTTTCGCGCCATTCCGAGCAGGAATTTCATCTCGTCATTTCCCTCGTGCAACCAGGGTCGGGCACCCGGTTGCTGTCTGCCGAAAGGGCAGCAGTATAGGCGCGTGGCGGGCGCAGCGGCCTGCCACGCGCCCGGGCTCAGCTGCGCCGTCGAGGGACCGGCAGATCGGTGCATACCCCTTCGTACAGCTCGGCCGCCATGCCGATGGATTCGCCCAGGGTCGGATGTGGATGGATGGTGCGACCGATGTCGGTCGCGTCCGCGCCCATCTCGATGGCCAGCGCGATCTCGCCGATCATGTCACCCGCATGGGTTCCCACGATCGCCCCACCAATGACGCGATGCGTGGTCTCGTCGAACAGCAGCTTGGTGAAGCCCTCGTCGCGACCATTGGCGATCGCGCGCCCCGATGCCGCCCAGGGGAACACCGCCCGCCCGACCTTGATGCCTCGCGCGCGCGCCTCATCCTCGGTCACGCCCGCCCAGGCGATCTCCGGGTCGGTGTAGGCCACCGACGGAATGACGCGTGCCTCGAAGAAGGACTTCTGGCCGGCCGCGGCTTCAGCGGCCACATGACCTTCGTGCACCGCCTTGTGCGCCAGCATCGGTTGGCCAACAATGTCGCCGATCGCGAACAGGTGCGGCACCCGGGTACGCATCTGGGCATCGACCTCGATGAAGCCTGCGTCGGTGACCGCCAGCCCGGCGGCCTCGGCACCAATCGTGCGCCCGTTGGGTCGGCGCCCCACCGCACACAGCACCAGGTCATAGCGCTGCGGCTCGGCGGGTGCATCCGGCCCCTCGAACCAGACATCGATGCCTTGCGGCACGGCCTCGACGCGGACCGTGCG